>JALHTN010000136.1 GCA_022865865.1 Anaerolineales bacterium | reverse complement strand
AATTTAGAAGAGAACGGGTAAAAGACCATTTTGATCGCTCTTGGTTATGAATATGATTCGTCAATGATCAAGGCTTTCTGCCTGTATTATAAACCTGAAATGTAGGGATCAAGATCGATTCTTGGTCAGGTGGTAATTATTGAGGAGATTTACAGAATTTGTACCAAGGTGAGGTTCGGGTTAATTCATTGGAATTGATCATGGAAATCTTCCTGGAAGATATGCTATTGCAACGGGTGCAGGGATGCCTCACGCACTAGGTATGGCACAAAGAGTGTCATTCGAAACCCCTTGGGGTGAGGAATCCCTGAATCGCGAGGTTGGTTTCAGGAATAGATTGGATAAAAATATGCATAGCTGAAGGGATTCTCCCTCGCTGCGCTCGTCAGAATGACAACAAATTGGTCATTTGGAACCCCAAAATGGGGTGAGAAAGCCCTGATGCGCGCGGATGGCGGTTGTTGGGGTTGTTAAATTGCCTCAGCTGCAAGGATCCCTCACTGCGTTCGGGATGACAAAGGGTACTATCAATCTGAATCTTCTTCAAACCAATCCTCAGCTAAATCTTTCCACTTTGGATTTATAGATTTAATAAGAGATATCTTCTTACTTCTCCGCCAACCCTTGATTTCCTTTTCTCTGGCGATTGCAACATTAATGTCTGTTGTTTCTTCATAATATGCAAGACGATCGACGTTGTATTCCTTCGTAAAGCCATCCATTAATTTGTGTTTGTGCTGATGAACACGGTGTTCAATATCGCTGGTAACCCCTGTATAAAGAGTGCCTGATGTGCTAGACATGATGTAGATGTAGTACTTTTTCATTGCGGCTTTATTGGGGGAGGTTTGAGGGATGGATTGGAACCTATATTTATTAAGATTATAGGTCATGAATGGTTAGTTCGTAGATTGTCATTCCGAACCTGAGCTGGCCTGTCCCAAGTTTAGATAATAATGGAGGTGAGGAATCCCTGAGGCTCGATTGTTGCAAAAGTGGTCATAAGTTTTCAGAAGCTTTAGGGATCCCTCGCTGCGCTCGGGATGACATGCGTATTGTCATTCTGAACCGATGTAGGTCAACCCTAAACCTGGATGATCGGATAGGTGAGGAATCCCTGATGCGCGCGGATAAAGATAGCTGAAGATGTTGGATTGCATCAGCTGCAGGGATCCCTCACTGCGTTCGGGATGACATGCGGTATTCAATGGTGATTATCTATCCAATTATCCATCGAAAACCAAGAGTAATATTTGATAGAATAAAGACCAAGTATGTCTGAAAACGAAAGGGCAGAATAATGATTTACTGGTTCACTGGGAATTGGGGGTGGTGGAATGCCCCGTGAAATTACTGAATCGGATTGAGTTCTGATGATTCCTATGAAATATTCACATACTATTTGAGTAAGAGAAGTTCTTGGAATTTCGTCAGTATTTTATGAATGGCATTTATTATCCAATCCGGATATTGAGAGGATAAAAGGGAGATAAAGAAATGGATGATATTTTTGGATTTCTAACAATTTCACAGTGGTTAGCCATCCTGAGGATCGGCATCGGGTTGTGGTGGCTGAAGAGCTTCTTCCACAAACCGCTGCGGAAATTTGTGGATGGCCAGATGGTGGATTGGACCCTGTCACTGGCCGATAACCATCCAGTACCTGCATATGGGCGCTTAATCCGGAAAATGGTTGAGCCCAACAGAGCCTGGTTTCCATATTTGATCCTGTTGGGAGAGATCTCGGTAGCCATTGGTTTAATCTTGGGATTGCTGACACCGATTGCACTGCTGGTGGCGATTTTCTTGAATCTTAACTATATCTCGTTGGCCGGTGTCAAGCCGAAGGATATCTCGGTCAATCCCTGCTATCTGTGTGAGCAGGGTCAAAACTGGAATATGCTGATCGCTGAAGTAGTGCTGTTCGCCACTGCTGCCGGATGCACCTGGAGCCTGGACAGCCTCCTGGGTATATTCTGCGGCGCGTAATTCTTCAGCAACCAATTTTCATAATAAATACTAACGCGTTCATCCAACGAAAATGGAGGCGCGGCAATCTTTGGTGCTAGAATATCAGTACTTTTTTCCTGCTGCCTGGAGGTTGGGCGTGTGTTATTCTATCTACCTGAGCACGGATTCTGAAGCGGATTTGTCGGCAGAGAATAGTGAGCTGGTCAGCTTCTTAAAAGAACCGGTACCGGAACCCTATCAGTCACTGCTCAAGTACCCACAGAACTGGTATGCGGGATCAATGAGCGGCTGCAGCTGCACCTTCCGGCACCTTT
>JALHTN010000135.1 GCA_022865865.1 Anaerolineales bacterium | reverse complement strand
TGTGCGATGCCTTGAATGAGTTGAGGGAAATATGGATCGATGAAAATCGAGCCCACGCTATGAGGGAGAATTAAACCAATCATCCACGATCGTTGTGAGGCCAGGGAACGGGCTGCAGCGTTGGGGTGGTACCCGGTGCTTCGAATGGTTTCAAGGACATGCTTGCGTACGTCTTCACTTACATTTGGGTGGTTGTTCACCACCCTTGAGACGGTTGAACGAGAGACACCCACCAATCTGGCAATGTCCTCAAGCGTTAGGTCCACCACCACACATCACCTGCCATAAATGAGAGCGCTCTCAGTCATTCAAAACAGTTTTTATGATAATTTCGCTTGTTTTGTTGTATTATGTCATTAATTATGAGCGAATATACAGTAATTTGGGAGCGCTCTCAGCGGATATCTACACTATACAAGGTTTTTTGAAACGAGTCAACTTCCGATTCTGTAAATTCATTGGTCAAAAGGACCAAATTTTGAGGAACCCCATTTATCTATATCGCTAGCTCGCAGTATGAGGGGCAATGAAGTTGGATTGGCCATACTTCCGTACTCGACCAAGCCTGCATCCACTGTAATGCGGTATTGGATAATCTAATTCAAAATTTCATCAGCAAGCTGATATTTAATGGCTTGCTCTGGAGTTAAATAATAGAAATTCTCTTTTCTATCAATCCAATCGAGCGGAATATCAGAGTATTCTCGGAAGAATTCCCTTTCTCGCTCATACAGGATCAAGTTATTTGAATGGGGATCGTCGTCATATGGATAGGAATGGGTATGTATCATAATACGAGAGTTATGAGCGATTTTCCTATCTCCCGTACCGCTTATAAGTATGTTTAAACAAGCTGAAAAGCAATCGCCTAAAGCTACAGTATTCACTAAGGAATCCGATTCATGGATGGCCTGTACAATCGCATATGCATCTTTTGTGAAACCACCCGTTGAAGACAAATATAGGGTAATGGGTGTATCAGTATCCTGTTCATTTAGATAAGCAAGCAAAGTGATAACTTTTTGAGTCGTTACCTCGTTGATCAGCGTATTGAGAAGAATTATCCGTTGTTTTACAAGTGGATCCCTTGAATCAAACTCCCAAGTTTCAATACCCTGTTGAACGGATTCTCTTGCCCCGTTTGTGACGGATTGCTGGGTTGCCGGAATTTGCCCTAGCCACCCACTGCCTAGAAAAAGAAGAAAAATCAGCAAAATAGCGCTAGTACAACCCAGTAGAATCCAAGGCAAATTTTTTATCGTTTCATTTACATCGATTACTGGAGCATCTGTTTCTAATATTGAAATTCTCTCTTCAATTTCACGAATTCGCTGTTCCCTTTCAGATTTATTATCGGGCACAAATCTCTCAAATATCTCAATATCTCTTCTTACATGCACTAGCTGAGAGGCTGCAAGACGATGCTTTTCAGCCCTTTTTGCATGACTATAAAAGGTCTGAATAGCAGCAAGGATTGCTGCTATTATCCCAACGATGCCAATTATGCTTTTCGTCCTGGGTTCCGCTGGCTCAGCAAAGAGTGTCACACCTGCAACCGTTGTAAAAATAATTGCGGTCAAACCTAACCAATAATGATATTTGTTGTTTTTGATAGCCAAAGCATAATTAGCTTTTTGAATATCATTAACCCGTTGTTTCCAATCATCGATTAATTCTTGAATCTTTTGCTCCATCTTATCCTCCTGCTGCAGGCAGGTCAGCTCCAGCTAGGGCTAGCCAAACTTGGACTTTAGGAGGTGGCACTCGGCTGGACTCGGCGTGTTGAATCTCCGAAATCGTCTAAAACTACCATCGGTACTCGCCGACAGATGACACCATTGAATGTAAAATAATCCCATATCAGTATACTTCCGAATAATTATGCGGTGAATTGGATTTACTGGGATTCATTCTGTACAATCTTGAATGATGTGGATAATAAACCTGCTGGCTTTAATTCTCTTGCAAAGGAGGGTTCCTTAACATGATTTATTCCTGCCTACCCAACATACCCTGGGAAGAAAGACCAGCCGATTCTTCCGATGTCGTATGGCGATACAGCGCCAATCCGATCATCCCGCGCGATCTCATCCCCTCCTCGAACAGCATTTTCAACAGCGCGGTGGTCCCCTTCCAGCATAAGTATGCCGGCGTATTCCGCTGCGACAATAAGAAAAGGGAGATGAACGTACACCGGGGTTTCAGTGACAATGCCATCGACTGGACGTTGGATGATAATCCCATCGAATGGCTGTGTGATGACCCTGAAATTGGTCGCTATCAATACCGCTACGACCCACGTGTGATCTGGCTTGAGGATCGATACTACGTCACATGGTGTAATGGCTATTACGGTCCAACGATTGGGATTGGTTATACCTACGATTTCGAGAAGTTCCACTTCCTTGAAAACGCCCTCCTGCCTTTCAATCGCAATGGTGTACTCTTCCCGAGGAAGATCAATGACTTATATGTCATACTCAGCCGGCCCAGCGATAATGGCCACACACCCTTCGGGGATATCTTCCTCAGCCAGAGCCCAGATCTCATCCACTGGGGACAACATCGCTTCGTAATGGGAGTCAAACCTCACAGCTGGCAAAGCACCAAAATTGGCGCTGGCCCTGTCCCGATTGAGACGTCTGAAGGTTGGCTGATGATTTATCACGGGGTCTTAACTTCCTGCAATGGCTTTGTCTACAGCTTTGGAGCTGCCCTGCTAGATCTGGATGAGCCCTGGAAAGTGATCTACCGCGGTGGTCCATACCTACTTTCTCCACAAACAACCTATGAATGTGTTGGCGATGTGCCCAACGTAGCTTTTCCCTGTGCTGCACTTCATGATCCACAAACAGGACGGATAGCGATCTATTATGGAGGCGCTGATACAGTGACGGCTCTAGCTTTCGCCAAACTTGATGAGGTTCTCGATTTCGTCAAGGCAACTTCGGAACTGTAATGCATCATCTATCGTAGAGTAGCCAAGGAGAGGTATGTGAAAATTTCCGTGATCGGTGGTGGATCGACCTACACACCCGAGCTGGTGTCTGGCTTCTTGGAGCAACATAAAACGCTGCCCATCTCCGAGCTCTGGCTGATGGACAACAATGAGGAACGGTTGGATATTGTGGGCGGTTTCGCTCAACGCCTCGTGCAAAAGCAAGGTACGCCATTCGAAGTGCGATTGACAACGGATCGCCGCGAAACAATCCGAGATGCAAGCTTTATCATCACGCAGTTCCGTGTGGGAGGGATGGCCGCGCGTCAAGCGGATGAATATCTCGGCCAGAGACATGGTCTTATAGGCCAGGAGACAACTGGAGTCGGGGGTATGGCAAAAGCTTTACGTACCATCCCCGTCATCCTTGAAATCACCAAGGAAATTTCCAAGCTTGCGCCCCACGCATACCTTGCTAATTTCACCAACCCAGCAGGCCTGATTACCGAAGCGGCGAGTAGATATGCCCCGGAAATTAACGTCATTGGAATGTGTAATGTGGCAATAACCACAAAAATGACTCTTCTGAAATTGCTAAAAGATCACACAGGGATCCAGTTAAATCCAGATGAAGTTGCTCTCGATACGCTCGGTCTGAACCATCTCTCCTGGCATCGTGGTTTGCGTTCGGGAGAGATCGATTATTGGCCCCAGGTGTTAGAGGCATACATTGATGATTTGAATACACAGGCTGAGCCTGACTCCCTCCCCCACCTGATTGAAACCCTGGCTATGATCCCGAATTATTACCTGGGTTATTTCTACAATCACGACAAGAAACTCGCGGCACAGGAAACCTGGCCTCCTTCGCGGGCCGAAGAAGTGATGCAAATCGACTCTAATCTATTACGCACTTATGCTAAAAAATCGACCGTGGATGTACCAGAGGAGCACCTTCAACGGGGTGGTGCATACTACTCCACCATGGCAACCAGGATGTTTAATTCGATCTACAACGATTTGGGGGAGGAGCATGTTGTGAATGTTCCTAATCTTGGGGCAGTACCTTCCTGGCCCCAGGATTGGGTGTTAGAACTACCCTGCCGGATCGATACAAAAGGAGCCCACCCTCTTCCAGCTAAACCCCTGCCACCGGTCTGTTACGGACTCCTCGCGCATGTTAAAGCCTTCGAATTATTAACTGTCGAGGCGGCAGTGCTGGGTGATAGGAATGCAGCCTACCAAGCACTACTATCCCATCCGCTCGGTCCAGGTTTAGATCAAATCGAAATTGTTCTGGAGGACATACTCGAAACGAACAAAGAATACCTTCCACAATTCTGGAATTAACATCAGGTTCAGTTGGAGTGAGATGAAGAAATTCTTCCTTGGCGTAGATATCGGAAGTATCACCAGTCATGCGCTTCTCGCAGATGAAGAGGGTCGAATTCTGGCCTTTTCAGAAGCAGGTCCAGGCAATCATGAAGTCGTAGGATACGATGGTCTTCATGATGTACTTAACCAGATCACCAGTGAGGCACTCCAATCGGCTGGTGTTGGAATAGAAGAAATTCAAGGCGCTGGATTTGGTGTCTCTGGATACGACTGGCCTTCGGAACAATCTCCAACAGTGGAAGTTATTAAAAGGTTGGGACTGTCCGCCCCCATTGAATTAGTGAATGACACCCTCCTTGGAATGTATGCGGGTTCAGAGCAGGGCTGGGGAATTGTTATTCTCGCTGGCTCTGGCGAAAACTGCTGGGGTAGAGATCCTCATGGCAAAACCGGCCGAATGACCGGTTTTGGCCCATTAATGGGCGAATACGGGGGCGCATCTACAATTACAACAAAGGCAATCCAGGCTGTTTCTGCTGAATGGAGCCAAAGAGGTCCGACGACATCCCTCACCCAAATATTGATCGATGAAGCCGGAGCGCAGGATATTAACGATCTTATCGAAGGACTATGTATGAATCGTTATCATATAGGAGCGAAGATTACCCCAAAGATCTTCCAGGCCGCTGAAGAAGGCGACTCAGTTGCACACCAAATTATTGGATGGGCTGCCGAACATTTGGCTGATATGGTGATCGGTGTCGTCCGCCAACTGGGTTTTCAACGGAAGACTTTCGAAGTCGTAGAAATGGGAGGGGTCTTTCAAGCTGGACATCTTCTGATTGATCCTTTTCGTGCTGCTGTTCATGATCAAGCGCCGGGGGTATGTTTTGTTCCCTTAAAAGTGCCGCCAGTCGTTGGGGCGGTACTGCTTGCAGCGGAACAGGTTGAAGTCGATCTGGGAAGAATGCGCGAGCAATTGATCACACAGTCGGATCAATTCTGAACCTCGGCTGCGCCAGCAGTGCTGTGGGACGGTTATGGGCGTAATGATGTCCACGGGTTTTGGCGTTGGGTCACTGATGTGCGCCCACATAGTGAGATCTTGTCCGGTTGGCGGAGGGTTCTCGATGGTCTTGAGCTCCGGTGAGAGCCAGTGGGTTTTCAGCATGCTCCCAACGACAGGGGAAAAAACTAATCCTAATCCACAAGAACCCAAGTGACCCGCATAGGAATTGAACCTTTAACCTACTGATTACGAGATCGGGAAAATTCCGTCTCCTCTGTATATTGAGAGTTATGGTGTCTACCTACTCCCATCAATAGGGGAAATAATGTCCAAGCTATCCACTGTTTCTATGACGTCATAATAATTCTGCACCGGAACTGCACCGGACGCGGCGGAATAGTATCACCTCTACATCAAGCCGAAACAAGGAGAGGCGGCTAAAATACCTCTGTCCAATTAGGAATAGCCAAGCACATTGAAGAACCATATCCTGTGATAGGGTGATTTGGGTTTTCCAACCCCTCCTTCCACATTTCTTCGCGGATCTTCATCGACTCCCCCTGGGAATATCTTAGATCTGTAGAGCGAGAGTGCTTTGCCGGAATATCACTGAAGCAAAGACACAGGTTGACATTAGCATGATATCCGTGCTATTATGTTATCGTGATAGTAAACTTCAATGATGACGGAACTGAAGATATCTATAATGGGAAGAATACAAAAGATGCTAGAAAGTGTTGCCCCAGGGATGCTTGGTCAACCGCACAGCGCAAACTTGACATGTTGCATGGCGCGACTCGATTATCGGATTTGAAGTCAGTGGGTAACAGTCTAGAGAAATTAAAGCATGATAGAAAGGGACAGCACAGCATTATGCTAAATGAGCAATTTAGGATTTGCTTCATCTGGACCGATCAAGGTCCAAAATCGGTAGAAATAGTAGATTACCATTAAGGAGGTCTGAGATGGTTGGGATACCTAGTAATCGTGCGCCTACACATCCAGGCGAGATGCTATTAGAGGAGTTTCTAAAGCCAATGGGGCTGACTCAGAAGGATCTTGCTGATGCCATTGGTGTGCCGTATCAAAGGGTCAATGAAATAGTCAACGGTCGCCGTGGCATTACTCCCAGCACCGCTCTTCGTCTAGCCAAGTTTTTTGGAAACTCGGTGGAATTCTGGATGAATCTTCAAATCGGGCTTGAACTTTTCGAAGCACAAGAGTCAGAAAATCATATCCTTCGAAATATCGTGCCGTATGAAGTGAGGGAAGAGAACCTTCACGCTGCGTAACAAGCACAGACCGTCGGCTTCGACGCCCGCCCCCTCGGGAGCTTTCTCGCAGGTAGCGGGGCTTGGATCGTCAGGCTGAGCTTCCAAGGGCAGCCCATCGATTTTCGACTACTCGGAACCCAGCGAGCATTAGTTTCAATGATCCTATACACAGAGAGTCAACCTGACAGGGGCTATTCGTGGTTTTGAACATGAATGCCACCAACCTCAACTTCATTCTTGCGAATTGCACTTCGTAGTTGAATCCAGGTCCCAAATTAAGTACTCTTTCCTTCTTTAATCGGAAATGGATAGCAAATTATGTCAGTCCTTCAGCACAAATTTGGCCCCACAACTGTAGCGAAATTAAACATCCCGAACGAGGTTAGTCAATTATTAGATGACCCCTGGTTGAAAAACCAAACAATCATCATCAAACCAAACTGGGTATCCACAGATCCTACGGACTTTACTGACGCAGACACGCTTCGGGTGCTACTAGAGGCGTTAGACTGCCCGGTTGTAGTAACAGAGTCATACTGCTTGGCTCGCTCAATGAACATCCTGAATCAAGGATTGGGATTTACTGTTGAAGGGAAAGAAGTCAATTGGAAGTGGCTTCTGAAGGGTGACGGGTGGAAGTGGCTCATTGAGAATCCTGATTGGAATTGGTTTAAAAACGGAGAACATTGGAATCAACTTATTAATGAAGATAAAGCCTTCATTGATGAATATGGATTCTCCGACCTCTTTGATGAATTCAACGTGGAATATATCAACGTCACCGAGGAAGTATGGAATGGCAGAATTGCAGACCCGGCAGAAGTCAAGAGGATAGTCGAATCAAAGTATAAGCCTGTTCGAAATACTAAGCTTTATGGAATGCTGCCTGAAAAACTATTCAACTTGAGAAACTCGACGTTTATCAGTTTTGCCAGGATGAAAATGTACGCCAGCTTTACAATCAAGAATCTTTTTGGAATGATCCCTGATCCGCTCAGACCCTATTGGCATGGGCCAAAGAATAGCACGATCACCCAAAGCATCATAGATATTAATAAGATTTACCATTCTCTTTTTAAGGTTTTTGGAATATGTGAAGCGATATTCACGTTACCCTTTATCCATCCGAAAGGTAAGTATGAGGGTATATTTTCTGGTAGGTACAACATCCATGATGGCACTGGATTTATTGCCTTAGGAAGAAACCTGGCTGCTCTC
>JALHTN010000134.1 GCA_022865865.1 Anaerolineales bacterium | reverse complement strand
TGGACTCTGGGGTTCAAATCGGGTCTGCTCATTCTGAGGTGGAGGAGCGCTGCCAAACATCTCGCTCGAGGAAGCCTGGTAAAAACGCGTTTTGAGACCGCTTTTACGGATTGCTTCCAGGATGCGCATAGTTCCCAACCCAGTTACATCACCCGTGTAGAGCGGTAAATCGAAACTGACCCGCACGTGGCTTTGAGCTGCCAGGTGATAAATTTCATCTGGCTGCACATTGTAAATTAGATCTACAAGGTTACCAGTATTGGCGATGTCTCCGTAATGAAGGAACAAACGGTTCGAAATCCCATTATGCGGATCATGATACAGGTGATCGATGCGCTGGGTGTTGAATGAACTCGCTTTTCTGATCAAACCATGAATTTCATATTCCTGGGATAACAATAATTCTGTCAGATAAGAGCCATCCTGACCGGTAATCCCGGTAATCAATGCTTTTGGCAAATTTTCTCCTAAAAATTTATTGAATTATTTTCACTAACCAAGATGGGATAACTACCACTGTGCGCGCTCCGCCCGACCGACATCCGTGAGGATGCAGTTCATATCTACTAGCAGTAATCAGATGTAAATCCTCCTGATCAGACTTTGCGTTTATTCTTCCGTTCGACCTGACCAGCTTTTAATTCCACCGGGATGTTGCGATCGGTCAGCATCTGGATCAGTACCCGCACACGCTCGCTCCCTGGAAGGCGGGCATCGAAAATCGCTTCGTACCCTGCGAAAGGACCGCTGCTAATTCTCACCGGATCACCCGACTGCAGCCCATCGTAAAATTCTCCCCCGACAGCCGCGATCTCTTCCACCCTTGCGCGGATTGCATGAATTAGATTTTCTGGCACAGTTGCCGGCTCGCCATCGAAACTGACTAAACCAATCGCAAACGGCATCCAGTTGAATTTAGATAAACCTTCTGCCTCTAAATCCACCTGCACGAACAAATAGCCTGGAAAATATGGGCGCAGTTTTCGTGATCTTGGATTTACGGGATTCACTCGAATGCGGGGAAAGAACACATCAATTCCCCGTGCCAGGAGCTGCTGCCATAAGACCTCTTCCTTGCGAGGTTTACTGCGCAGTGCATACCAGGATTCAGCCATACATCACCATAATATTCATTGTGCGTTTATCATTTCTTGTAGTAATGAAGGAGAGAGCTAAAGAAATCACTCTTCGACTTCTCCCGGCTGCCATTTCAATGCATCAAAGCTTTTTTGGGTGATGATGAATCGAAGCCGCCCTTTCTCTACGACTAACCGCAATTCACCATACTCCCCCAAAGCTGATAATGCCTCGTCTATCATTCTCACCTGGCGCTGATCCAGGAATGACAATAAAGGGGGGGCATTCAATCCCCGAATTTGGTTAATATTGACATTACTCATAAGGCTGCCTTTTTGAACTCTCTCTGGAAAATTAAGCAATCTTCCAATCCCAAAGTTTTAAGGTCCTTTATCCATTATCCTTGAAAACCGATCTCAATAGAATGCTGAGATTTATTTAACAAGTTAAGCGGTTTTTAGTTGGCAACAAAAAAACACCTTCGTGGGTTCTTTCACCTCTGCGACGTGTCCTGAAAAGCATTATTCAATTAGCTTTTTCCCTTCTCCAAGTTTCTATTTTAACACAAAACGAATATCAAAACATTGGGCAAAAGGTACCCATCAAACTACTCTTAATCGGAAAATTCGTTCCAAAAATACTCTCAGCAGCCAGCACGGAGGCCATAGAATTAGATGTACCAGGGCACTGAGCACAAAAATCAAGGACAAAATATCCAGCATGGTCAGTAAGGCTGTACCCAGGTTGTCCCACAGCCAAGGTCCAGCACCCGCGATTAATAACAGCGCAATGAATATTCCAATGGTAAGCAGAATTGGTCGCCATGCTCGACGGTCAGTCTCCGACGGGAACATTGTGCTGCTCACTACAAAGATGACGTAGAACCAGATCCAGAAATCTGGCTGGCTGATGGCATAAGAGAAAGATCTAGTGATTGAGTCTAAATCCCCCATTGAAATCTGAGTCCAGATATCTGCGAAATTTAGATGGACCAATCCTGCATATGCAACAAACAAACTCCCAAATATGAGGGGCGCTGCTCCGATCATAGCATCACGCAAGAAATCCGTCTGTGCTGTTTCTACATAACCCAATCTTAAGCGACCATCAGGCAGGGGTTGCGGTATGACTGACAATCGTCCAACGGGAACCTTAAGTAATCGAGCAGTGAAGTAATGACTTAACTCATGGATCAGAACGCCTGGGAGAAATAGGATCGAAAAGATCGCCAGTGCTAGATCGATGCGCCGGGTAATAAGGAATGGGATAGATTGAATTTCTTGGTGCAGTTTTCGCTGTAAGAGTGCTAAACCAATCACACCAACTAAGAACCAGCCTAAGCTGTTGAATTGGTTGATCAATTGATGGCTGCAAGCGTGATTTGAATATAGTCTGTGACCTTGAGGCTGCCACCTCCGACCAGGGCT
>JALHTN010000012.1 GCA_022865865.1 Anaerolineales bacterium | reverse complement strand
TCACAGGGTAGGCTTTGGCTTCCCCCTGGATGGCGACACCCATTACAAGCTCATCTGCTTGCAGCAGCGAATCAACTGCAGCTACAAATTGAGGATCGTAAATAGGTCTGATGGCATCACGAGGCAGCATCGGCACGAAGGTGAATTTATCTAAATCTATGTCTACAGTCGCTGTCGGAGCAGGAGGTTGTTCAGCGGGATCTGTAAGAGGGGTGTCTATTGCTTCTGGTGGACTCAAGGCTGGATTATCTACAGGTTGAACAGCAGCTGGAGCACATGCAGCTAGAAAACCCACGAATACGAAGGCTAACCAGGCATGTTTGCTTAGCTTATTCACAAATTCATTAACAAAACCCATTACTTATTCCTTGAGTACCCTTGTGTGCCTCTTTGGGAAGTGAATTTATTTTCGATAGTCGCAAGTTTTTTCTGGTGGTGCTCACTGCATTCAGGGCAATTTGCCAGATGATCTTTGACAGCTTCTCGCAGCGATGCCTGATCTGCGCCAGCTATGGCCTAATCAGCCAAGTGTTCCATAAATTGGAAACACTCACCGCAGTCCAGAGCAACTGATTGGTCTTTAACGAATATCAATATCTGCCATAGAGGACGCATCAACCTCTCCACAAGAGCTGTTCTGAATGACCGCCAATCGTGGCCTGGGTAATAGATGCGCTCTAAACGAAAATTATTACTTACCCAGTGGATCTGTTTCTGGAGCTGAGTGCACTCCGCAGGTTCTAATCCAAAATCTGCCACTGCTGGATAAGAAGTCATGGGCATCTGGCGGTCCCCAAAGACCAGGTTCATAACTCATCAGCGGAGGACCTTGCGGAGAACGCCAGGCAGCGATAATCGGATCGATGTAGCTCCAGCTAAGTTCAGCGGCGTCAGCCCGGGTGAAGAGGGTCGCGTCGCCCTGTAAGGCGTCCAGACATAAGCGCTCGTAAGCTTCCGGGATCAATGTCTCCCCAAATGAGTCCCGGTAATGGAATTCCATGTCAACCGAACGGGTCTCTGCAGCGGTATCCGGCACCTTTGCTTCGAACTTGAGATGAATGCCTTCATCTGGCTGAATGCACATTCCCAGGATATTGGCTGTCATTTCGAAACCTTCAGGCAAGGGAAACATGCGCACGGGTGGACGTTTGAATTGGATGGCGATCTCAGTACATTTTTTTGCTAATTTTTTCCCGGAACGTAAATAAAATGGCACATCCTGCCAGCGCCAATTATCGATATGCAAGCGCAGGGCGGCGAAAGTTTCGGTTTGGGAGCGCTCGGCTACACCAGGTGATTCACAATATCCGCGATATTGTCCCCGAATGGTATCTGCTGCAACTTGCTCGGCCGTGATGGGGCGGATGGAACGCAGGACTTTTATTTTCTCGTCCCGGATTGCATCAGCCTCAAAGCTGGCTGGAGGTTCCATGGCAACCAGGGCGACCAGCTGCAGCAGGTGGTTTTGAAACATATCCCGCAGGACACCTACATTGTCGTAATAGCCTGCCCGGTGACCAACGCCAATATCTTCAGCAACCGTGATCTGGACATGGTCGATGTAATTACGATTCCAGATCGGTTCAAAAATAGCGTTTGCAAAGCGGAATACCAACAAGTTCTGCACCGATTCTTTACCCAGGTAGTGGTCAATGCGGAAAATCTGCTTTTCAGCGAGAACTTCGCGGAGGCCTTTGTTCAGCGCTTGAGCCGAAGCCAAGTCCGTGCCGATCGGTTTTTCGACTACAACGCGTCGTTTGCCTTCCGTTTCGTCAACCAGGCCTAACTGGTCCAAGTTTTGCACGATTTGCAGAAAAAACCGGGGCGCAGTTGCCAGGTAGAACAGGCGATCGGATGGACCGGGTTCTAATATTCTCAACTTTTCCCCGAGGGTTTTATAACCTTCTGGCTTCGTGAAATCCGCGGAAATGTAATGCAGGTGCTCGGCGAAATCCAACCATTCACCATAGGAATAATCGAAGGCGCAAAATTCCGTTGCCGCAGCTTCCATCTCGCTTCGATACTGCTGATTGTCCCAAGGTCGAGTTGAGAAGCCAATGATTTGAAAATTTTCCGGGATGCGTTTCTTGCGGAAAAGGTTAAACAAGGCCGGGATCAGCTTGCGGTGAGCAAGATCGCCGGAAGCCCCAAAGATAACGATCGAAGTAGATTCAGGCATTATTACTCCACTTTTTTCACGGCGTGTCCACCGAATTGATTGCGCATAGCCGCCAGCAGCTTGTCGGAAAATGGTTGGTCTTCACGTGATCTTAACCGGCGTTGAAGCGAGGCAGTGATCACAGGAGCCGAAATATCCAGGTCAATGGCTTCGAATACCGTCCAGCGACCTTCACCAGAATCCTGCACCCAGGCTTTGATGTCATCTAAATCCTGGTCTTCTGCTAAAGCATTCGCAGTTAGATCAAGCAGCCAGGAACGGACGACGCTGCCGTAGCGCCAGATTTCCGCGATCTGATGCAAATCCAGTGCGAAATCAGTTTTGGCTTTCATGATGCTAAAGCCTTCTGCGTAAGCCTGCATGAGACCATATTCTATGCCATTATGAACCATCTTGACGAAATGCCCCGAGCCGGGTGAGCCGACATGTCCCCATCCCAGGTCCTGGGAAGGAGCCAGGGTCTCGAAAATTGGACTGTGACGTTCAACAGTACCCTGGTCTCCACCAACCATCATGCTGTAGCCTTCTTTCAAACCCCAAACCCCGCCGCTGGTGCCAACATCGATGAAATATAAGCCCTTATTGGCCAATTCGTCAGCCCGGCGAATTGAATCCTTGTAATTTGAATTGCCACCATCAATGACGACATCGCCGGGTGAAAGAAGGTCGCTGATAGTTTGGATTGTGTCCTCTGTGATCTGCCCAGAAGGCACCATAACCCACACAGAACGGGGCGGCGCCAAATTCTGAACTACCTCGTTTAATGTGCGTGCCCCTATGGCACCAGCTTTTTCAGCAGCCTGAATGGGGTCTTCATTGATATCATAGGCTACGACTCGATGACCACCAAGCAGCAAGCGGTTAACCATGTTGGCGCCCATTTTTCCTAATCCGATCATTCCGATTTCCATAAGGTTATCTCCAATTTTATTTGTAATAAAGGCTCTCAATCAACAGCACGCTCAGCAAGCATTTCTTGAACCACCGTGAGCAATTTGTCTGGCTCATCCACCACCCAGCGTTCTGAGAGCAGCTGGCGCTTGTGAACGGCAGCCCTGGTGAAAGGTGTTGTAACAGCGATGCACCACATCCCGGCTTCCAGAGCAGCCTGCACCCCGGCTGGTGAATCCTCGATCACCAGGCATTGTTGAGCGGGTATGACTAATTCAGATGCTACC
>JALHTN010000133.1 GCA_022865865.1 Anaerolineales bacterium | reverse complement strand
CCTGGGGGGGAGATCTATTTATTATTTTTTGGCCAGCGCGCTATTCGTATCCAATCGTATCTCAATATTGAATGGCTGAATCATTTCTCACAGCCTCCAGTTGTCCACTGGGGAAGCGAGTTTATGATTTTTATCCAGATCCGCCTGGGCGAGCGCCAGGTATGTCTTAACCATCTCCATTGTTGAATGGCCAAGCATCATCTGCAAGCTGTAGGCATCTCCACCATTCCGCAGGTAGTTAATAGCAAATGTGTGTCGAAATCTGTGAACCGTCACTTTCATTACACCTGCTCTTTGGCCAATCGTCCTTAGAATGCGTAATACCCTGGAGCGGGTCAACTCTCCGCCTTCATTGTTCGTAAACAGATATTCACCCAGTGAGGCATCTTTCCTTGAAGTTAGGTATTTCCAGATCACCTGCCCTGTCTTGGGTGAAAAGGGGATTGTTCGCTCTTTGCTTCCTTTTCCCATTACATACATCCGACGATTGCGAAGATCTACCTCATGTAGGTTTAAATTGATCAGTTCCGAAACTCTAACCCCAGTATCAAGAAGAATGTATATTATCGCCCGGTTCCGATCGGCGTGAGGCAGCCGGTGGAAAGAATCCCTTTTGCCAGGTCTCGAATAAACATTGGTTTGATTGATCACATTGAGCATGGTCCTGATGTCATCTTCGGTGTAAGGCTTGATCGCTTTCTTCTCCGGCTTTACCCGCGTAATTCTGCGAATAATGTGCTCCTCGACCAATTCCTCCTTTATGGCCCAGGTCCAAAGCGCGGACAACCCAATGTGATAATTCAAGATAGTCTTCTTTGATACATTCTGATGTGCAAGAAAATTCTCCACTTGTTGAACCGTTATTGATTCAAAAGGTGGATCATCATCCAGGAAGCGATTGAACTTTTTGAATGTTGTCACGTAATCACGTATTGTGTGATCGCTCAATCGCCTGGCATTTGCTGCCAGTAAATAACCATCTACAATTTGAGAAAACGTTGTTGATTTCATCCGTGAACCCTCCGGTCAAAAAAACTAGTTCCGATAATTCATATATAGAACTGATAATCGGAATGGAACTTTTTTTTGATCCAGATGGTAGGATTTGTTGACAAAAACCGTGTACCCTTTGGTTCACAGGTTTTTTTGATTCCCCCGAACCGCAAGCCACACGGCTACGAAATAGTTGCTGTCCGTGTACCCTTTGGCTCGATAAAGTGGGCGCGGAGGGACTCGAACCCACGACCTCACGGATGTGAACCGTGCGCTCTAACCAGCTGAGCTACGCGCCCAAAGTATTCAAAAAAGTTAATCTACTCCGGATTCTATCATGCCCAATAATGTTATGCAACCAAGTAAAAAGGAGCGTAAATTCAAACCGCAATTGGAACGCTGTATGTTCAATTCTTCCTGGTAACACCCAGATCAGTCCATTTCAAACCTGAAAACCCAGCGTGCTGATGGTTGTGCAGTAGCCAACAGCCCTTTTTTTGTTGGTGAGCAGGATGGGCGACAGTCCTTAGGGCCCTTCCCGATAGCTCCGCGTGGCTTGACAGGTGCACAGCTATCGGTTATTGTTAGGCCCGCTTTACTATTTCCCCAGCAGTCGTTGCCGCTGTTACCTTTGAGCGCCGCTCGATCCCCCTGACATCCGCTTGACTTCTGAATATAAGGATTTTTTTATGAACTTCAACCAGTTCAATCTTGATTCCCGTTTAAATGCTGGCATTAAGCATGCGGATTTTCACAAGCCAACGCCGATCCAGATATCGGCTATCCCCCTCGCCCTTGCCGGGCATGACCTGATCGGCACTGCCCAGACAGGCACAGGCAAGACAGCGGCCTTTGTTCTACCGATCCTGCACAAACTGCTCACTAGCCCAGGCAAGCGAACGCGGGTATTGATCATCACGCCAACCCGCGAGTTGGCTGAACAAATTCACCAGACCATAGGCAGCCTGAGTCGGGGGACAAAGATACGCAGCGTTGCCATTTACGGTGGCGTTGGGGCAGCTCCCCAAATTGAGGCCTTGCACCGCGGCGTGGAGATTGTGGTAGCCTGCCCGGGGCGGCTGCTGGATCATATCCAAAACAAACATGCCAATCTGGGGGATTTGGAAGTGCTGGTCTTAGATGAGGCCGACCGGATGCTTGACATGGGTTTCCTACCAGACATAAAACGTATCCTCCAGCATGTGCCCGCACGCCGGCAAACCATGTTATTTTCAGCTACTTTCCCTAAAGAGATTGAGCACCTTGCAGCACAGACCCTGCACAAACCTGAACGGGTCGCCATTGGGCTTGCCCGTCCCGCTCATACAGTAGCCCATACACTTTACCCGGTACCGCAGCACCTGAAGAAGGGATTGCTGATCAAATTACTCGAACAGACGGATACCAATTCTGTGTTGATCTTCACCCGCACGAAACACCGTGCCCGACGGTTGGTAAAACAAATCACAGCCAGCGGTTATAAGGTGATCGGTTTGCACAGCGACCGCACCCAGGGTCAGCGCCAATCGGCCCTGAATGGATTCAAACAGGGCAAGTACCAGATCATGGTGGCGACGGACATTGCGGCGCGCGGTCTGGATATTGATCGCATTTCACACGTGATCAATTTCGATATGCCGGACACCGCCGATGCTTACATTCACCGCATCGGGCGCACTGGGAGGGCTAAACGAACAGGGGAAGCATTTACTTTGATCACACCGGACGATCACGCGATGATGCAAAAAATCGAGAAGGTCATGAAGCAGAAGCTGCCGCAGCAAACCCTGCCAGATTTTGATTACGATGTACTTAAACCGGAATACCCCCAAGCTGCCCGGAAACCAATGCCGCGCAAGAAACAAACATCGCCTTCTCAGCCAAAACACCGGGCACGCCGCTCTCACCAGACTACCGGTTCTGGAATTCGATGATCCCAGCGATGCTTTTTACCCGGCTGATCTAGATAACCAGTACGAACCCGGGCTGCTTCGTGGACCCCGATTTGCTCGGCAAATATCTGCTCCTAAAATACGTGCCAATTATTTGGTAAATATTCTAAAACTACCCTTAATAAATCCCAGCCTGGTTCCAAAAACGACAAATCATAATCTGGTAAAGATTGTTTTTCATGTAGTGTGAAGCTGGATTTCTTTGCAATCCAGCTTCACACCAGAAAATATTGGATACCGTTAAAGTTATTATCCAAGCGTGGTTCTCACAGTACAATTCCGATAATCAGCACCAGGGGAGCTTTCACAAATAGAACCCCCAACCCAACCAGCGTCAATCCCACCACCAGGCCAACGATGCCACCGATAATCCCCAGGACCGAGTCGATAAATCCCATGATTGATACCTCATTTCCGTTCGAACCGGATATTCTTCTATATCTGGATACGCAATACTTATGGTGAAGTTGCGAATTTTGAAGGATGATTAATCAGTACCCTGAAATTAGAATCTAATGATCTCTCGAGATCTTCCAGCTCAGTTATCAAAATTGTAATCACATAGAGCGAGTTCCCTTGGTATGCTTCTAGCATGGGAGCAAGAAATATTCACCCGTCTATTTATCAATTCGAGAGCAGCTGAGATGCACAATCGATTAATTCTTATTAATTCTGGGTCAATGATCAGGCTGCAATCCTTCTTACAGCAAGTAAGGGATCTTTTTACTACGCCCATCGCTTCACGTCAACAGTTGGGTGTGATCCTTTTTCTCGCAGTCATGTACATTTTTATCCCCCAAATATCACCAGTTGACTGGGATCTCAACACGAATAATTTTTGGGCGGCTGGGTTGAACGTGTATGCTGATCCCAGTAAAGTTTACCCACCTTGGGGTTTGATCTTAATGGCACCCTATTTCTTAATGAGGGCAGAAGGAGCCAGAGTATTTTCAGTTCTGGTGATCGGCTGGTTATCATATCGCCGCAGCTGGTCGCTGTCAAAATTCTTTGCTATCACGCTCTCTCCTTTTTTCTTGGTGACGATGGCGAAGAGCAATATGGATATTCTGGTTTTGGTCTTACCCATCTTGCTTTGGGAAACTGTTCAGGGGACAAAATGGCAGACAGTAGGTCGCGGGATTGCCCTTGCAATATTGCTGTTAAAACCGCAGGGTGCTGTGCTGATCTGGATTTATTTGTTGTGGTCCGCAAGAGAGGACTGGTAT
This sequence comes from Anaerolineales bacterium, assembly GCA_022865865.1. The sequence continues at coordinate 2,273 of JALHTN010000133.1, read as the reverse complement.
GGATTGGTTAAACCGCTGCTGATCGTCGCTTTGTTCGTTATCCCGATCAGTATCATTGGCACTCCTCCCTTATTCCTTCAGTGGATTAACAATCTGGTTCATCCATCCCCACAGAACGAGTTTTATTGGTCAATCAACAATCTTTCTCTCAGCAGCTACCTTTCACCTTTACATGCATTGATGGTATTGTTCATCTCGTTTTCCATTCTGCTCACATTCATGAAGTGGAAAAGGAGACGTTGGAGCAGCGGGCACACTTTAGCCAGTTTATTGCTGGTATCTATGTTTTTATCTCCTTATACAAGCCAGCAAAGTTTTTCATCTGCCCTGGCATTTATCCCCTCTTGGGCATCATTCTTTGCCCAAAGCATTACAGTAATTGTTTCTTTAAAATTTCTAAATTATTGGGAAGTTATCCCCCTGATAATATTGCTGATTGGATTATCAAGTTTATATTTTTACCAGCCAGCAGAAAAGACTGAACAGGGTGGCAAACATGTTCAGGTAAAGGTAAATTAATTCAATGAGCAGTGCAGTAGGCGAGGAAAAAGTGACTGCTGTATTCCTATCCCCTAAATTCTTGCTGGCGATATTGGTTGGATTCATACTAGTTTTATTAGCCCTGTTTATCACCAGCTTTCCTTACCCAGCAGGGTGGGATTTCAGGAATAATCTCTGGGCTCCATCATTTTTGCTGGTAAACGGGCAAAGTCCTTATAACATCACTGTATTGTATGAGATAGGCAGCGCTGTATGGATGCCGGTTGCGATTGGGATGTTTTGGCCCCTGGGATACTTACCCCTCCAGCAAGCCAGCAACTTATGGTGGATATTCACGCTAATTAGTTTGATTGCCATTGTTTGGTTGAGTTCAGGTTATCAGCGCCCACCGAAATACCTTTTTACTGTTACCTTGATCTTGGCTTTCCTATTCCCACCAACAATTTCTCATTTCTCATTGGGACAGATCACAGTCCTTATTTGTTTTATTTTTATGGTGCTCTCGATTTATGGACAAAAATTACACCCATTATTAATAGCCATCCTGATTGCATTAACATTATCGAAACCCCAATTGGCAATCTTCATATTGCCGGGATATATCTATTCCTATATAAAAGAAAATGGATCATCACAGGCAGTCAAATTGATATTCTTAATTTTTCTCTCCATAGGAATTCTCTCCATTCCATTATTTACCTATTACCCGCGCTGGATTATCGATTTCTTTCAGAATCTGATGGAGAATCCAGACTGGGCTCATCCATCATCGCTATTTCTCCTTCGAACGAATTTTAATAGGATCGGTGAGATATTATGGTATATGCTCCTGTTCTTGGTATCAGGCATAAACTTATGGTTGTGGACTCGACTCCCTAAAAGAGATGCCGCGGTTTGGAGTCTCGCGCTGACAACCCTGGTTACACCATATATTTGGAGTTGGGATTTTGTTTTATTGATTCCATTGATCGTCAGCTATCTATTTAATAAAAAGCAGAAATCCTCAGTCTGGCTCATTTATTTCGCTTATTTTTCCTGTTGGGGAGTGATCGCCTACATGAAATTGACAGGCCGGATATCTGATGAGCTTTATTGGTGGGTGCCCTGGTATTTGATCGGATTTGTCATATTTAGCAGTTTACTAAATTGGCCATCCGTTAAATTACGACTCAATACTTTGTTCAGTTGACAACTTTCCTGCCAAAGAAAATCAGGAACTCATTATTATAATTATCCCGTAAAGCCAAAAATCCACCCATACTTCATTTCCAATCCCCTTTTAAACCACGTCAATTAACCCTGTTGATCCTTATTAATCAACGAGCTGATATTCAGACAATTGATGACAATGCTCCTTGAAAAATTAACTGACGCCCATGAAAGATACTATCCTGGGTTGGGAATTTGCGACGCTTGCGGGTCTGGGGTAGAATTAGTAAAATTTTCACCTGGAGGCAGGATTTGGCACGCCCGGTGTGGTTCGTAAACCTGATCAAGAAAGCTTTCCCTCAGCGTTTCTGGTTCGCCCGGCTGACGAATTTACCGCTGGTTGGGGAATTGGTTGATTGGGGTTTATTCGATGGAGACGATTTATTTTATTTGCCCACTGACCGCTCGCTGGTGATCAATGAACCGATCTCCAATCCCGGAGACTATGTCTTACCTTCAAAAATCGTAGACCACTTCATTGATGCCGCCAGCCACCACTGGGTGATGAATTTCTGTCTCTGCCGGGATGGCAATCAGTGTGAAGATTACTCCCAGGAGTTGGG
>JALHTN010000132.1 GCA_022865865.1 Anaerolineales bacterium | reverse complement strand
TCCATCGGGCAGTAGAACTCCCATCCCAATTCTCCCACATAAGTAACCCGACTCGCGAGCACGGGTACATTTCCGGTTGTCATATACTTAGCAGTCATGTAAGGGAAGCCTTCATTACTGATTTCATCCTTAGTAACCTTGGCTAAAATGGTGCGCGATTTTGGCCCCCACATCCCAATACAAGCATGTTTCGAGGTAACATCTTCCAGAATTACCGAACCATCTTCCGGCATGTTCAAACGCAACCAGGTGCTGTCGTGCTGTCCAAAGGCAGTACCGGTGATAATTAGAAAGCGTTCTTCATCAAGCCTGGTTACGGTGAAATCGCACTCAATCCCTCCTCTGGAATTTAAACATTGAGTGTACACCACCGTTCCTACCGGACGATCAATTTGATTGGCACAAGTATGGTTGAGGAATTTCAATGCACCAGGGCCACTAATTTCGAGCTTGTTAAACGATGTTTCATCGAACATAGCAGCTGATTTACGGGTCATCAGGTGCTCATATCCTATTGCTCGAGACCAATTATGATGCGCCCATCCTTTGGGCTCGTGCCCATGGCGTGCTAAACCTTCATAGCTTTGAATAAAGTTTACTCGCTCCCAACCAGTTTTCTCACCAAATGAAGCCCTAAGGTCTCGGAGACGTGAATAAGTGGGGGATAGACGCAAGTTCCGTCCGGTCATCCGTTCCTCACCAGGGTAATGGATGTCATAATACTTCGAATAAGTCTCGATTGTGCGGTCCACAATGTAGTCTTGGCTGGCGTAATTGGTTCCGAAGCGCCGGACGTCCAGGTGCCAGAGATCCCACTCCGGATGACCATCAATGATCCATTCTGCCATAACCTTGCCGATCCCCCCTGCTCCGGCTAATCCGTGCGCGCAGAATGCACATGCCACCCAAAACCCTTTTACTTCAGTAGGTCCAAGCAAGAATTCACCATCAGGTGTGAATCCTTCCGGTCCATTAAGCAATTGGATGATCTCCGCTGTCTCAACCGCAGGCACACGTTTGATGGAGTTCTCCATCAAGGGGGTGAATCGATCCCAATCTGGTGGCAGCAATTGATATTTGAAATCCTTGGGGATGCCCTGCATACCAAATGGTGCCGGATCACGTTCATATCCACCAGTAATCAAACCACCAACTTCTTCTCGCCAATAAACCAGTAAATCCGGATCCCTCAGTGTTGGGAAATCATGACCAACGCCTTCGATGGGCTTGGTAATGATATACAAGTGAGCCATGGGTACGACGGGTAAATTTAATCCCACCATTTTTCCAACCTCGCCACCCCACTGACCGGCTGCATTGACCACGTTCTCGGTTTTGATTGTGCCTCGATTGGTAACTACCTCGCTGACCTGGCCATTTTTCAAAACTATCTGTTCAACATCAGTATCCTGGTAGAACTTGGCTCCTCGATTTTTTGCACCTGCGGCCAGGGCATTCGTCAAACCAGTTGGATCAATCACGCCGTCATTGGGTGTATAAGCAGCCCCCACAACACCATCTAAAGACATCAGGGGGAATAGGTCATAGGCTTCCTGGGGGCTGAGTAATTCCATGGGCATACCAAATGAACGCGCCATCCCCACCGTGCGCTTTATATCTTCCATCCTTTCAGGAGAAGATGCCAAGCGCAACCCGCCTACCTCTCGCCAACCAGTATCAACACCTGTCTCTTCCTTGAGCTGGCGGTAAAGATCTGTACTGTAATACATCATGCGGGTTAGATTTGCATCCGAACGTAATTGACCCACCAATCCTGCTGAGTGCCATGTCGATCCTGCGGTCAGCTCGTGGCGTTCAAGCAAGACCACATCTTTCCAACCCATCTTGGTGAGGTGATAAGCGATGCTGCAGCCGCCCACACCACCTCCGATGATCACTACCTGTGCCTGTGATGGAAATTCAGACATTTTCTTTATCTCCTTATATTAATGGTTCCTTGCTTGCAATGATTGCTAACCATTCTCCCCAATTCGGGTCTTCAAGATTTCTTGTTAAGCGGTCAAAATGTTTATCAGCATATTGTCGAAAATCAAAATCCAACTCGGATATACCCATCTGAACCAATCCCCACATTGATTCACGATAATCAGAAATGATGCGCATAACTTTTAAGTGTGCCCAGGATTTATCGCTGAACTCCGCAAAGTAATATTTCAACATTTGCTTGTCCTGGTCGTCGTCAAATTCGTGATTCACGGATAGATTCGCCAAGTCAAAATAACGATCCCCCATCCCGGCATACTCCCAATCCAGGATATAGATCTGGTTGGTAATTTTAAGAAAATTTTCATTAAGCAAATCATTATGACATGGACAATGCGGCGAAGGATCGTGCTGGAACGCCGCTGTTGCTTCATCCAAACGATCCAACAACCAATCGAAATTATCTGGAAACGTTATGCCATGATGTTTGGCAATCCTTGAATAATCCTGGACAATTTGAGGTACCCAAAATACTCCAGGAATAGGCGCTGTTGCGTGAAATTTCTTCAACATCGTCACGATTTCTTTCAGGTTTTCAGGTTTTTTCACCTCTGGAGGGGGAAGTGGTCTACCTTCAATAAATCTGGATACCAGGTACCCCTCTGGTTTGATGAAGTACACTACCTCTGGTGCGATATTTAAATTAGCTGCGGTGGTGTTGGCTGCATATTCTGTATCCCGATCGATTCCTAATAAATCGGTATTCTCCCCTGCAATTCGGAGCACAAAACTCTCTCCACCGGTTTCGATTTTATAATTGTGGTTTGTGATGCCTCCACCAAGAGGTGTATAAGTTAAATCCGCTGCTGTTGCCCACTGCGGTACTCGACGGATCACCTGATCAACGGATACGGTCATAAGCATCCTTTCATGCTTACTTGATGTTGTAGAAAATATATTTTTGGACTCAATCTTGGCGTTCGCATGGGAAATCAGCCTGGTTGGATTGTCAAGCTGGAAATGGATAATCCATCATTGTTGCCAGACAGAATCCGGTCGGGCCATCTCCGAGACGATATCAAAGGAGGAGATTACACCTAAGGGAAGCGAATCAATATTTGTTGGGTCGATCACCAGGACGCGGTGGTGGTGATTATCGATCATCATCTGGGCTGCCTCCTGAAGCGTTGCATCCATGTCAATCGTCAATGGGGAATGCATTACCTCGGTAACCAGTACTGAATCGGGAATATGCTCGAGATCACTGAATGAAAGCAGATCTAACCCGCTGAACACGCCAAGTGGTTTTCCATGTGGGTCAACAACGACCACCGAGCGCCAGCCAGATTCAGTCATCGCCCGTGCAGCTGCTGTGACAGGGGTTTTCCCCCGGCAAACCAGGTATGCATCCGACATGACATCACTGACAGATTCACGCTTCAGAACGGATTTCGAACTGATATCGGTCAGGAAGTCTGATACTGAAATCACACCAACAGGCTGCTCATTCTCAGTCACCAACAGGCGCCTGATTGAACCATCTAGCATTCGCCTGGCTGCTTCACCAGCTGGTGTGTCAATATCCACCATCTCAACAGGTGAGGACATTAATTCGCTGGCCGTCATTTTCTGCATCACCGCTAGGCTCTCAGGATCTCCAGAGAGCCATTCGCCAGCAATAACATCAAAATCTGTGATCACACCTTCAGGTAATTGCCTATCGTTGAACACAAACAAACTGTGAACATGGTGTTCAGCTAATAATTTCGCGACTTGGCCTAAAGAATTATCAGGGTCGCACCGCACCACCCCTGGATGCATTAAGTCTCGCACCAATGTGGTCACAATCTCACCTCCTGCAGCTTCCTAATTACGAATGAATCCAAATGTCTTGCTGGTAAATCATGCCGGAAATACAAGATAGGGATGCCGATCCTAAAATCAGCTCACCTCGTCAACATCTTTGTACCACTTTACCCGGTCACCGACCCGCGCACGCAGTTTCCATCCCCGTGATTTTGGTTCTTGTTCGATACGAGCGAGCGATTGTTCGGCCTGGGATACAACCCGCGCCTGTTCTTCATCACTAAGCTGGGAATAATGTCCTGCCATCTGTTTGACCTTATCCAGATTCATTGTGCTTGTGCGCCACAAACCCCAATCTTTCGCTAGCAGCTGCGCAACCCGATCAATATTGATTACTTCATGGTCATTGTCCCCCAGTGGATGTTCCAAGAGCAACATGATCGTATCAATGATATCTTTCTCGTTTATTTGGAAGATCTGCATCTTCTCCAGAAGCAATTCTGCCAGGGGGATGGTAGGATGATCCACATCCAGCCGGTCATCCCATTTGATCACATGCGAGAAATCCAGTTTGTCATAAAAAATATCAACATGCAGCGTATTTATTGTTTGATGAAAGATCGCCCGGTCACCTTCACTCATTATGAAAACTTCCCTTAATTCTTCATAGCCAAGGCTCTGCATCATTCCTCTTGCTTGCTTGGCCTGTTTCCGGTAGCCAGCAAAATCAATGTCTGTATACGCTCTGCCCAATGCGGCCTGTAAATACCCGTATTGAGGACAGTGCATATGGAAGGCGAGCGAACCTATCACCCGTAAAGTTACATCATTTTCTTCACTCGCGGTTAAGATGCGGTTGAGTTCGTTTTCAAACTTCTCGCGCTCAGCCTGACCCTGTTCACCCATGCCAATGGTGCTGTTGGACATAAAAGACTCCTATCGGCTTATTATCATGTTTTGTTCTAGAAGTATTGGAAAAGTCATCCAAATTCAATAAGGGGATGAATTATTCAATTGGGATTATATGTCGAAAATAACTTTACTGATTATAAAATAGAAAACCAAAACTTGCAAATTATTGCAAAATTGGACAATTACCGTCATCGGTTATCGTAAAAGCAGCTCCGTTTCCAGTAATCTCTGCCCACCATTTGCATACCAGCGATTGAAATTTATATGATGCTGCAAGTAGAATCGATATTCATCCTCATCAACAGGATTACTGAAATAATCAGTAAGAGTCCAAAATAAAACAAACATATTGCCTAAATTTATCATCTCCGGCAGAACTTGTTTTTCGGTTTGAGTGAGAGGCAATAAATCTGGAAGCTTTTGCAGGGTGGTTTGGTAAGTCTTCAGGAAATGCTGGCATTCATTGAGCCTCATTTTACCTGCCTGGGGTCCTTTCCAATCCGTGAAAAAATACCACAAAGCTAATCCAACATCAAAACTGCGCAAGTCAATCTTCGACCAATCGAAATCGAATAGCCCTACGACCTGCTGATCACGGAATTTTAAATTCCCGGGATGGAAATCGCAGTGGATAACCAGCTGCACCATACCCAAACGTTGAATATCAGCACACTTTAGCCTCATCCCGGAAATGCTATCCATTAATGAGCTGTGATTTTCTGCCAGCAACTCATCAAATGAAGACCCCTTGGACCTCTGGAGACAGGTCTCCAGATAAGTGACAATTTGAGATTGAAGCTCACAAATTTTTGGCTCAATTCGGCGACCAGGCGGGGTAAAATCCGCTACTGCGTTGTGAAACTGTGCCAGAACTGCTGCAGAATTGTGCAGTTCATCTACACTTAATCGAGGATCGATCCAGGAATATTTGTCCTCTCCTGACAAGTAATCGAAAACGGCATAATATGTAGGTTCGCTTGTTGCATCCTCTGCGAGCCTGACAAAACAGCTTTCCCCACCTTTTGTCTGATGGATACCTGCAACCAGATCAAATTCTTGATCAACCAAATGATTAATTACGGCATGCTCAAATTGAATTTCTTCCGGTTGGATCCCAAGCTTATAGCGCCGGAAAAAGAAATCGTGCCTAGCACCCTCTATCGTTGTCTGGATTGAGAAGTTTGCGTTATTGTATCCAAGCAGGTTCTGTTCCTGATGGACCAGCTCCCCGAGATCATAATTCGCAAGGACTTTACTGATTTCAGAGAAAGCAGCTGCTTGAGCTATATTCATGCCATTCAAATGTGAAAGCTAATGAAGATGGATGAGGTGAATAACTGAAGACGTGACAAGCTAATTTTCAACAAATGCAAAAAAATTATACATGAATAGACAAAAACTTGCAAATTTGCAAAATCTTCGCTATAATGATCGAGCAAAGTGAACAAAATCCGTCAAAAACAATCTATTAAATAATTTACAATCTGCTGGTATTTAGAATTTTCTTCAAGGATTTATAATCTTTACTGTTTAGATTTTCCCCAGCAGATCGATTTTCAAGCAGAACCAAGATCTCGATACAGTAGTCGTAGAGTGTCTTTTCTCAGCACTATTGGGTAATTGCTGTCCTTGTGACAATCAATCAAGTAGGAATTTCATGAGGCACTGGCTGTGAGCAAACAACTTATTCCTGCGCAAAGACGTGAACGGATTCAAGCCTACCTGGCCCAGCATAAAATTGCCCCCAGCGCTGAACTAAGCGCTTTACTGGGTGTATCAGAAGCAACAGTCCGCCGAGATCTGGAGTGGATGGAAAACGAGGGCATCCTTTATCGCACACACGGGGGAGCGATACTTTCCCAACATTTACAATTGGAACCCGAATACAAGCAGCGTGCCCAACGGCAGGTGCAAGAAAAACGCGCCATTGGTAAATTGGCTGCCTCCATGGTCGCTGAAGGGGAAATAATTTTCGTCAACAGTGGTTCTACAACTACCCAACTGATACAGCAAATTCGGACGAATTCAAATATTTCCGTGGTTACAAACAACCTATCTGCCGCCCTTGAGGTCGGTGAGACTTCACTCGAATTAATTCTGGTTGGAGGCCTCTTTCAACCAAAATCGAATTCGGTGGCTGGTCGATTTGCGATCGATAATCTGAACCAGATCTATGCAGATAAAGCATTTATTGGTGTAGATGGCATCACCGTCCGGCATGGATATACGGTTCCATCCAATGATGAAGCTGAAGTGATCCGGTTAATGCTCGAGCGCACGAACGGACCGGTCTACATAGTTGCCGATCACACCAAATGGGGCACTGTATCAAATTTCGAAGTGGCTCAAATCAATGAAATACCGCTGCTCATTACCGACGAGAAATTTGTCCAGATCGCCAGAGAAGCGCTCACTAAATTGCATATCCAGGTATTTGATCCCAATCATACGTTCCCGGTTATTCAAAATCAAATCCTTTCCGATCAATAAACTTAAAAATTATTTCTTGGAGGCAGGTAGATGTCATTCTTATCGAAGAAATCAAAAAGTAAATCCACTCGCTTATATTTCGCAACGGATGTACACGGTTCTGAGCGAACTTATCGGAAATTTATCAATGCGGGAAAATTCTATGAAGCCGATGTGCTGGTCATGGGCGGGGATATTACTGGGAAAATGTTGATACCAATTATCGATCAGGGTAATGGCAACTACCGGGCTACATTACAGGGAGTGGTCGAGCAAATAACCACCCAAGAGGAATTAGAAAAACTAGAAGAACGACTGCGAACCCTCGGTTTTTACTACAAAGTAATGCAAGAGGATGAATTCAAACATCTTCAGGATAATGAGACTGAAGTTGAAAAACTTTTCCATGAAGAATCCCGCCAACGATTGTCTGACTGGGTTGATCTTGCTGAAACGCGATTAGGAGGTACAGGCATTAAGTTATTTGTCACGGGAGGCAATGATGATGATCCAGAAGTGCTTCAAGTGATAAAAAAGGAACAACGTGATTCGTTCGTCGCCTGCGAAGGGGAAGCTGTCATGATTGATGACACTCACCCAATGATCAGCATTGGCTACAGCACATATACCCCCTGGGATACCCCCCGGGAGGTAAGCGATGAAGAGCTGGGCGTTATGATAGAAGAGATGATTGCTAAAGTCGCTGAACCTGGCAAAAGCATTTTCAATTTCCACGACCCGCCGAGCAACTCAACACTGGATACCTGCCCGAAATTGGACTGGGATACTGATCCACCCACCCCAATTGTGGAAGCGGGACAAATTATCATGCACGGTGCGGGCAGCAAATCGGTCCGCAGCGCGATTGAAAAATACCAACCTCTACTGGGGCTGCATGGTCACATTCACGAATCCCAATCCGTTGCGAAAATTGGAAAGTCGACCTGCATCAATCCAGGCAGCGAATATGGTGAAGGTGTGCTGCGAGGCTGCATCGTGATAATGAATGAAGGAAAAATTGAAGGCTACCAGATGACCCGTGGCTAGCACAAATAATAATGTCACCGCAACCAGAGTGGTTCTATCAGTGTTTAATTAGATTGGGAAAGGAGGTGCCTCGAACAGATATAAGGACAACCGCACGTTGAATTCTTGACATCATTTGCTTTAACCAAATTGCTCACCAAAGACTCGTAAACAATCTGAGTCTGAGGTCAGCGCCCTTTTTCCTAAAGGAGAAAAACGATGACTGTATCATCAGAAGTTGCCAAGCCCGAGGTTTTTACCCGTAAAGCATCAGGTTTGGTTCGCGTAATGTCCCCCACTTCGGCATTCATCTACAACGTATTAACCATGGGTTTGATTTTCCCATGGACCTATCTATGGGCTCCCGGTGCATTACCAGGTGGCAAGCTTGTTTGGGGGATATTACTGGCCATGCTCATCGAGATCCCGATTGCCTTTACATATGTCTGGCTATCCACTGCCCTTCCCCGTTCAGGTGGGGATTACGTTTTCCAATCCCGCGTATTCGGTGGTGGTGTCGCTTTCACGGTCGTGATGTCAGGCTATGTGATCTGGATTCTACAGTGGGTTGCCTTATCCGGTTGGCTCCTATCCTATCTTGGATTCGCCCCCTTGTTCTTGGGTCTCGGGGCGACTACCGGTAGTGCAAGCCTGGCAAACCTCGGCATCTGGTTCACGACTTCCTGGGGAATCGTTATCACCAGCATCCTCAACGCGGCAGTTGCCCTGCTGATCCTGGCGACCGGCTTCAAGAATTACGTACGATTGCAGACGGTGATGATCGTGGCTACCCTGCTCGCCTTCGCCACCATGCTGATCGTGCTGCTGTCATCATCACCCGCCGCTTCAGCCCTCAAGCTGGATGAATTCGCTATGGCGATCAGCGGAGTACCCAACTTCGTACAGACGGCTGTTGATGCTACTGTGGCTGCCGGGATCGACCTGAATCCACCATTCAGCTTATTGGCGACTATCCTGGTGGCACCAATCGCCTGGACCTCCCTGCAGTGGGCGACTTACAGCGCCCAGCAGAATGGCAAGATCAAGGACGCCCGCTCCTTCAAGAGCCAGTCCTTCATCATCGTCGGCTCCTTGATCTTCACTGGTTTGCTGTTAGCATTTCTAGCCTTTGCACTTGAACGATCAGTGGGCACGGAATTCCTCTACGTAGCCGGTGCTGGTTACTGGGAAGGTTTGACCGAAGCAACAATATCTGGCTTCTGGTTGTGGCCGAATATCATCGCTGTTGCTCTTACTGCCAGCCCAATCGTAGTCCTGTTAATTGGAATAGGCTATATCCTTAATTCACACCAGATCGTGCACAACTGCTACATCGGCATGACCCGCGTAATCGTCGCCATGAGCCTTGACCGCTTACTGCCTGAATGGGCCAGCGAGGTCAGCGAAAGATACCATACGCCAGTCAACGCACACATCGCCTACTTCCTGGCCAGCATCCCCGTTATCCTGGTTTACAACTTATATGGATTTTGGGCAACTTTGACCCTGGGCGTCACCTTTGCCTGTGGTTATGTCTTCGTGATCACATGTCTGGCAGGTGCTTTGCTCCCATACCGAGCCCCGGAGGTTTACGAAGCCTCACC
>JALHTN010000131.1 GCA_022865865.1 Anaerolineales bacterium | reverse complement strand
CGTCAACCAACAACTCGCCGAGATAGGTCTGGTGCCAGATGAATGGGATGGTGACACGATTGTGGTTCCACTTTCAGCCAAACTAAGGGAGGGATTGGATGACTTGCTGGAGGCGATCCTATTGGTCGCAGAAAATTTAGAAATCAGAGCAAACCCCATGGGTCGCATAATTGGGACGGTTATCGACGCAAAGGTTGACCGCTCCAGAGGTGTTTTGGCAACGTTGCTAATCCAGAATGGAACCTTAAATGTTGGTAATATTGTTGTCGCTGGTACAACCCATGGTCGCCTGAGAGCAATGTTTGACCATTTAGGTCATAAGGTCCAGGATGCACAGCCATCCGCTCCAGTAGCTGTTATGGGATTAAATGATGTCCCAGTTGCTGGTGATTTATTTCAGGTTGTTGAATCTGATAAGCAAGCTCGCGCCCTGACGCGTGAGAGGAAAAACAACCAAAAGACCGCTGCAGAAAGTCAGCGCAGCACATTCACTTTGGAACAGCTTTTTGAAAAGTTCCAGGCAGGCGAAGTGCGTGAGCTGCGTTTAGTCATCAAAGCCGATGTTCAAGGGTCCCTGGAACCGATTAAATCATCTTTGGATGACCTGGGCACTGGGGATATCTCTATTACTGTCCTGCACGAGGGGACTGGAAATATTGGTGAAAACGATGTCATGCTGGCTGTAGCATCAAAAGCGATTGTGATCGGTTTCAATGTTGAGGTAGATTCAGCTGCCCAACGTCTTGCGGATACGGAAGGAGTTTCGATCCGCAATTACAATATCATTTACCGGTTAGTCGAAGATATCGAGATGGCTTTGAAAGGTATGCTTGAACCTGAAATTAAGGAGACGATCATCGGTCATGCAGAAGTGCGTGCCAAATTCAGGATCAAGAAAATTGGAAGTGTGGCTGGTTGTTATGTGGTAGATGGGGAACTGAAACGCAATGCGAAAGTACGGGTTCTGCGAGGTAAAGAAGTCCAACACGAAGGTGACATTGGATCCCTAAAGCACCTTCAAGATGACGTTACAGAAGTCCGAACTGGATTCGAGTGTGGGATAACTTTTAAGAAATTCAATGATTTCGAAGAAGGCGACATCATTGAGTGTTATATTGTTGAGGAAGTTCCCCTTTAATCGCGAGGAATGACTCAGTGGTATCAAAAAGCCGCGCCCGACGAATCGCTGACCGTATCCGCGAAGAAATTTCTGAGATGTTAATCTTTGATATCCAAGACCCAAGATTAAACGGTGCGTATATCACCGATGTCTCAGTAGACCGGGAGTTAGCCTTTGCCGACATACATATTTATGCTGCTCAGGGTTCGGACTCGGCTGAGGAAATCATCTCCGGATTCAAACATGCCAGCGGTTTCCTGCGAAGTGAATTAGCTAAACGAATTGATCTTAGAACTTTCCCTAAACTTCGCTTTCATTGGGATCCCACTCCAGAACGCGCCGATCATATTGAAAAAATAATCGATTCTATAAGTCAAACAGATGAAAATGACTCAGGAGACGACCTTCCTGGAAATGAATGATGCCAAACAAATCGATGAAGCGTTGCTGAAAAGTGCATTTCAAGAACTTGGCTCAGCTCAGCGGGTGCTGGTTATTTCTCACATCCGCCCTGATGGCGACGCAGTCGGGTCACTGATCGGTTTAGGTTTAAGCCTACAAGAAAACGGAAAAGAAGTCCAAATGGTATTATCCGATGGATTGCCTGGCATTTTCCGCCATTTACCTGGCAGCGATCAAGTAAAGAAAAAAGCCTCCGGCAATTTCGATATGACCTTGCTGGTCGATTGTTCTGATCGAAGCAGGGCGGGTGATGCATTAATCGAAATTCCCATCCCCGATGTAAATTTCGATCACCACCCGACAAACACAGATTTCGGCAGGTACAACCTGATCGATGAAACTGCCGTATCAACTTCGGAGATTCTGGGTAGATATTTACCAGAATTCGGTTATCCCATATCAAAACAGGTTGCAGATGCGTTATTATTTGGTATGATCACTGATACACTCGGATTCAGAACGCACAACATGACAGCTCATGCGATGAAAACTGCCGCCAATCTGATGGAAGCCGGCGGAGATCTACCCGGGCTATACCAACGAGGACTGCTGAGCCGATCTTATGCCGCTGCTCGCTATTGGGGGGCTGGTTTATCTAATCTTGAGCGGGATGGCAGTATCATCTGGGCAACTCTAACCCTTAAAGACCGCAGCTCAGCAAGCTACCCGGGAAGGGATGACGCGGATTTGATAAATTTTCTCTCAACCATTGATGCCATAGATGTGGTGATTTTGTTCATCGAACAAGAGAGAGAACAAGTCAAAGTTAGCTGGCGAGCTACACCAGCTTATGATGTATCGCAAGTAGCAGTAAATTTTGGTGGGGGTGGTCACAAGGCAGCAGCAGGAGCTAGTGTCGAAGGAGACCTGGAGAAAGTGCGAGCCAACGTGATCAACACAACAAAAATGATGTTAGGGATCGTCTAGGTAACCATAAAGATGAATATTTATGAATAATCAAAATTCAAATAATTGGGAAGAGAATATGGACAACGAACAGTTAAAGAATGTTGTCTCGGGTGTGTTAGTCATCGATAAACCGATTGGACTGACCTCTCACGACGTAGTTCAAATCATCCGCAGGGGTACCGGTATTCGCAGGGCCGGACACACTGGAACACTTGATCCACGTGCCTCCGGTGTGCTGGTGGTCCTAATTGGCCCGGCAGTTAGGTTAAGCGAGTATGTTTCTGCTTCTGATAAACGCTACCAAGCTACAATTCGTCTTGGCAGCACTACAGATACATATGATTCTGAGGGTGTTGTAACCAGTGAATCACCTGCAGCCCATATCACCGAAGAGAATTTTGATGAGATCCTGCAAACATATGTCGGGGAGATCGAACAAGTTCCTCCCCCCTACTCAGCTGTAAAAGTCAAGGGTCGTAAGGCATATGAGATGGCGCGCAAAGGTGAGCAAGTTGAGCTGCAACCACGCAAAATTAATGTATTCAGCCTGGATGTACTGGAGTGGGATCCTCCAGAAGTTGTGATCGATGCATACTGCTCTTCGGGCACCTATATCCGCTCATTGGCAAATGACCTCGGCGAGTCCTTGGGCACAGGTGCATACTTGATCGGTTTACGTAGGACAAAAAACGGTCGCTTTACACTCCGCGAAGCAGTCCCGCTGAGAAGAATCAAAGAATCTTTCCAAGCAGGAGATTGGTATCAGTTTTTGATACCAGCTGCTGACGCACTTGGAGATTGGCCGATGATAGAGTTAGATGGCGATCTGGTCGATATGGTCCGCCATGGACATCGTATCCCAGCAGAAGCTGGTTCTGAGGGTTGGGCACGTGGTATCAGCCAACAGGGTGACCTGGTGGCATTACTAGAGTTCAATGATGAGTCAAGCGAATGGCAGCCACGCAAGGTTTTCTTTCAAACCTGATAAATAAAATTTACCGGTGAAGCTGGTCCTATGCGTCATTTCCAGTCTTTAGAGGGAGTAAACCTCCAAGACACCTGGCTAACGATTGGTACATTTGATGGTGTTCACCTCGGTCACCAGGAAATCGTTCGTAAATTGGTCACAGGAGCACATACAACTGGATCTGAGGCAGTTGTATTTACCTTCTACCCCCATCCTGCAGTTGTCATTGGAAAACGCCAAAATCCTTCTTATCTCACCACCCCGGATGAACGGGCGCATCTATTAGGTAATTTGGGTGTTGATGTGGTGATCACATTCCCATTTACACCCTCGGTTTCAGCTATCAATGCGCAAGATTTCATCGCGTTATTAAAAACTCACATCAGCATGCAGCATTTAATGGTAGGACCGGACTTCGCCTTGGGTCACAACCGGGTTGGGAATTTCCAATACCTGAATGAATTAGGGAAGGATTTCGGTTACACCCTGAGTACCATTACACCAGTCGAGATTGAGGGGCAGATTGTCTCCTCCAGCCGGATAAGGGCTGCGCTGATGGATGGTGATATAGTTCTTGTGAACCATTTACTGGGTCGTCCGTACTTCGTAAAAGGACAGGTAGTTCCAGGAGACGGGCGCGGTCATACCATAGGCATCCCCACCGCGAATCTATCCTTATGGTTGGAGCGTGCCTTGCCAAAATCCGGTGTCTACGTCTCTAAAGCCGTGATTAATAGGACTACATACGGTGCCGTAACAAATATTGGCACCCGACCCACATTCGCTTCTGAACATGAGCGCATTCAAGTCGAAACTCACTTGCTTGATTTCCATGATCAAATTTATGGTCTGGAAATCCAGTTGGATTTCATCAGCCATCTACGTGACGAGCAGAAGTTTCCGAATATTGATGCGCTGGTAAGCCAGATTCAGCAAGATATCATCCAGGCTGAAGGCATTCTCGCCACCCTAAACTAACGCAAACTTTATTGGTATAGTAGAACACAGGTGATGGAGGTTGGTAGCGATGAGACAGTATCTCGACATGCTGCAGTACATCCTTGATAATGGACAACCAAAAGCAGATCGAACGGGTACAGGCACGATTTCTGTCTTTGGCTACCAAACTCGTTTCGATTTGCAAGCTGGTTTCCCGGTATTGACGACCAAGAAATTACACCTGAGGTCCATCATACACGAATTGCTGTGGATGATTAATGGTCAGAGCAATGTCGCCGATCTTCAAAAACACGGTGTTCGGATTTGGAATGAATGGGCAGATGAGAATGGCGAACTTGGGCCAGTCTATGGCGTTCAATGGCGATCATGGAAAACCACTGATGGGCAAACAGTCGATCAAATTTCACAGGTTATTGAATTAATCAAGAACAATCCAAATTCGCGCAGGATAATCGTCAGCGCCTGGAATGTTGGAGATATTGACTCGATGGCATTACCACCCTGCCATTTGCTGTTCCAATTTTATGTTAACCACGGAAAACTTTCTTGCCAACTCTACCAGCGCTCAGCAGATGTTTTTCTTGGCGTGCCATTTAATATCGCTTCATACTCTCTATTAACTTACATGATAGCTCAAGTATGCGATCTCGAAATTGGTGAATTCGTGCACACCTTCGGCGATCTCCACCTGTACAACAATCACATTGAACAAGCCCAGATTCAGATGGCCCGCCAACCTTATCCATTACCCAGAATGGAAATCAATCCAGAAGTTAACTCGATATTCGATTTCCAGTATGATGATTTTAACCTGGTAGATTACCAGTCTCACCCCCATATTAAAGCCGAGGTATCCGTGTGATTATCTCACTAATCGTGGCTATGGATGAGGAACGGGGTATTGGAGTTGAAGGCCGCCTCCCCTGGCACCTGCCTGCTGACCTCAAACGATTTAAATCACTCACCATGGGTCACCACCTGATCACCGGGCGCATAACATACGAATCGATCGGCAATCCCCTACCCGGGAGGACGATGATCATTGTGACCCGCAACCCGAACTACCAACCTGATGGCTGCCTGGTGGCTCGATCTTTAGAAACTGCAGTAGAATTTGCCCGCATGGGTTTGGAGGATGAAGTATTCGTGATCGGAGGTGGCGATCTGTTTGAACAGGCAATTGATTTGGCCGATCGGATATATCTCACACAGGTACATGCCATCCTGCCCGCGGATGTATATTTCCCGGAATATTCAAGCATTGATTGGCAAGAGATCAAGACAGAGCTCTCCCCATCTGATGAGAAGAACCAGTATGCCTTTACCTTTAAAATATTGGTCAGAAGAGAGAAGTAACAGTTTTTGAACAATATTGATTGAATGTATCTAAATCAATTAATCCAAATCCTGGAATGCGGGACTGCAAACATCATGAATCCCTTGACAATTCTCTCCTTTTGCATATAATCCACCCTAACTGAATAAGCAAAGACATTGAAAAGGACGAGTACGTGCCGAACTGGCGGCCAGAGAGCGGTAGAATGGTGAGAATTCCGCCCGCACATCAGCACTGAATGGACCTTGGAGTTGCAGGGACAAAGGAGAAATCCGAGTAACCCGCGCCGGAGTTGCCACCGTTATCAAGGCTAAGGGTATAAACCATATTATGGTCGTACCCAAATGAAGTGAGGCTGGCTTTATCATCCCGTCGCAGCACCGGCGGGATTTTTTGATCGGTCAATTCGTCAGCCTAAAAGGGGTGGTACCGCGGACCTTGCGTTCGTCCCCAATCCCGGGGATGGGCGCGTTTTTAATTCCACCCTCCCCCGCTGATGGCAGGAATGCCACTCAGGCGATCATTAATCCAGATCCTATTAACCAATACGGAGGAACAAAAAATGACTGACCAGACTAGCTTTACCCTAAATGAAAGTGATATACCTCGAACCTGGTACAACCTCAATGCTGACCACCCGGTCGCCCCGGCTCCCGTGCTCAACCCGCTAACAATGGAACCGGTTTCCCCTGATTTTCTCAATGTCCTGTTCCCGATGGAGCTTATCATGCAGGAGATAAGCACGGACCGCTATATCGATATCCCTGAAGAAGTGCGTGATATCTACAAGCTCTACCGCCCGACACCACTGCTGAGAGCAAGACGTCTGGAAAAAGTGCTGGGTACTCCTGCCCATATTTACTATAAGTATGAAGGTGTCTCACCTGCCGGGAGTCACAAACCCAACACCGCCATCCCGCAGGCATACTATAACAAAGCCTCCGGTACGAAAGCACTCACTACAGAAACCGGTGCTGGTCAATGGGGATCCGCTTTGGCTCTTGCCTGCCAATTTTTTGACCTTGACCTGGAAGTGTATATGGTCAATGTTTCATACCAGCAGAAGCCTTACCGCCGGATCCTCATGGAAACATATGGGGCACAAGTCTTTGCCAGCCCAACAAACAAGACACAATTTGGCCAATCTGTGCTTGCTGAAGATCCTGAAAGTCCCGGTTCTTTGGGGATTGCTATTGCAGAAGCAGTCGAAGCCGCAGCCACCTCCGGGGGGGCGAAAAAATATGGTATTGGCTCTGTACTGAATCACGTACTCCTTCACCAAACAATAGTTGGTGAAGAATCCTTGAAACAAATGGATATGGCTGGCGAGTATCCGGATGTTGTGATTGGCTGCGTGGGCGGTGGTTCGAATTTCTCAGGCATTGCCTTCCCCTTCATCCGCCAAAACTTATTGGATGGACAGCGAACCCGTTTCCTGGCGATAGAGCCAACCGCTTCTCCAAGTCTCACCAAGGGTGTTTACGCATTTGATTATGGTGACTCAGCCAAGATGGCTCCAATCGTTAAAATGCATACCTTGGGTCATCGTTTTGTTCCACCCCCAATTCACGCCGGTGGTCTCCGATACCATGGTATGGCTCCCAGCCTTTGTTCGCTTTACGACGCCGGATATATTGAAGCAAGAGCAGTACACCAGCTGGCAACTTTTGAAGCTGCCGTGATGTTTTCTAGGAGCGAGGGAATTCTGCCCGCACCTGAATCTGCTCATGCTATTCGTGGGGCGATCGATGAAGCTCTGGATGCGAAGGAGAAAGGTGAGGAGAGAGTGATCCTTTTCAACCTTTCTGGTCATGGCCACTTTGACCTGGCAGCTTACGAGGCGTACCTTGGCAACCAATTATATGACTTCGCTTATCCCGAAGAGGAAATACAGGAGGCAATGAAGCACCTTCCCGAGGTGAATTTACCTGCCTAAACCATCTTCAAGTTTAAACTCTCACCATACAGCCCCCGGATTACCCAGGGGCTGTATTCACTTACTTCGCTCTGATTTGGCCATACAGCTGTTTGATACTCACTCAAAGCATATATTATACAATATTTATGATAATATTAGTATTATATATGATGCTGCTCTGAAACATCTGCTCAGCAAGGGAACTTTAAGCACAAAATTTTGATTAATGCCATAAACCTGGCGATATCAGGAGCAATTATGCCACAATATAAGTACTTGATTATCGGTGGAGGCATGTCTGCGGACGCAGCAGTTTCCGGTATCAGGGAGGTAGACCCGGAAGGATCAATCGGAATACTCACTTGTGAAAGCCATCCTCCATACAACCGTCCTCCCCTGAGTAAAGGGCTTTGGAAAGGGAAACCATTGGAGGCGATCTTTCGCCAATCATCAAAGAAGAACGCGGATATCCACCTCTCGAGATTTGCAGAGGCGATCAATCTGCAAAGCAAGCTGGTGACCGATGACCAGGGGCAAAACTACAGCTATGAAAAACTTCTACTCGCCACTGGCGGCACCCCAAGAAAATTACCATTTGGTGGTGATGAGGTCATTTACTTCCGGACTCTGGATGATTTCCAGAAATTAAGCCGGTTGACAGAAAAGAAATCACGATTTGCGATCATCGGTGGTGGCTTTATTGGCTCCGAGCTAACCTCCGCATTACGTGATCAAGGTCAAGATGTCGTTATGCTTTTCCCAGAGCATGGCATTGGTTCACGTATCTTTCCCCCAGATCTTGCCAGCTTCTTAAATGACTATTACCTTCAGAAAGGGGTCAAGGTATTAGCCGGGGAATTAGTCAGTGATATTGAAGAGCGCGGATCAGAATTTGTTCTCAAAACGAAATCTGGGCGGGAGTTAACAGTCGATCATGTGGTTGCGGGGATCGGGATTATTCCCAATACGAGTCTGGCAGAAAAAGCTGGAATTACCGTCGCTAATGGTATTGAGGTTGATGAATATCTCCAAACGAGCCAGACGGATATATTTGCTGCAGGTGATGTGGCAGGTATTTTTAATCCTGTATTAGGGTTCCGCATGCGAGTGGAACATGAGGACAATGCCTTATCCAGTGGGAAAGCTGCTGGTCGCAACATGGCTGGAAAAGCTGAGCCATACGATCATATCTCGGCATTCTATTCAGACATGTTCGAACTAGGTTATGAAGCGGTAGGAGAATTGAATCCAAAATTAGAAACTTTCGCTGACTGGAGCGATCCATTCCAAAAGGGCGTGGTGTATTATTTGGATCGAGGACGAGTAAAAGGAGTTCTCCTGTGGAATGTGTGGGACCAGGTCGATGCAGCCCGGCAGTTGATTTCGGTTCCGGGTCCATTTACCGAGGAAAATTTAAAGGGACGTCTACCTGGATAATATGAATTGATCAAAAACCACCATTGAGTGAGCAAACTCAATGGTGGTTTATATTATCAGCATTTATATTATATCTGCGCACCTGTCTTCTAAAATCATTGCATTTGCCAGCAGTTACCTAGCAGCCACCATCATTGTTCCCCAGGATTATCCAACTATTCAAACTGCAATTGGTGCTGCCCAGGAAGGCGATGTGGGTATCGCAGCCCCTGGTGAAGATATTGATGCCTTCCCTTTGCTTGCGGATGGCAGGCTGTTAATCTCAACCATGGGCGCATCTTCCGTGTTGGGAGCCCCGAGCAAACGATAAAGATATTAGCCCTCTCATCCTCGGGGAAAACACAAATAGTGAGTTCAGTACTCAAATCTATTTCGATGGGAGCACCTCGGGGTTATCAAACCATGATCTGAACACCATTTACATCCGATAATTACCAAGAGGTAATTATTCCGATCCAACTTATTTATACCAATCATCTGAACGTTTATCCGTCCTGGTTAGTACTAACAATTGAGAAAACCAGCGATGGGTGTTTTCATTGCGATAGGCGGGTATCCAAGTTGAGCAGGAAATACATATCATGATCCAATTAGGTATGGACAAATTAAAGCAGGGCAGAAAGTT
>JALHTN010000130.1 GCA_022865865.1 Anaerolineales bacterium | reverse complement strand
TATCGCTGATCAGGTTGCTAATCGAGCGAATGTAACAGTGATCGTGGTCAAGAGACGGCAAAGCGCCTTCCATTCATTCCTGCGCCAGACAGTTTTAGAACCTTCAACAAATCCTAACCACAAACCAGGATGATAAATCGATTCAGAATGATTATGAACCGAGGACAGTTGGAAATCCTCGGTTCTTTTGATATCACCAGCCAAGTTTGAAGGTCTAATAGCGACAGAATTTGAAGTTAATCAATATTTCCGGTCGCGATAGGTCTTGTTGGATCGGTGATCCATTCACTCCAAGAACCAACGTACAGCCTGGCATTCCCCAAACCAGCGTGAGCCACACCCAAAATATTCTGAACTGCTGTGACGCCAGAGCCGCAGTAGAAAACGGTGTTCTTTGTGGTTGTGCTGCCCATGAGCTGGGTAAAGTGACTGCGCAGTTGGTCAGCAGGTAAGAAGTAACCTTCTGCATCCAGAACATCCAGGTGCGGGGCTGAAATTGCACCAGGTATATGCCCTGCCACCGGATCAATGGGTTCAATTTCACCCCGGTAGCGTTCTGCAGCACGGGTATCAACTATCAGCAGAACGGGATCTTCGAGCCTGGTTACCAGTTCGGCGGTCTCAATCAAGCGGGAGCGTTTTAATCGGGGGAGGAAACTGCTCGAAGACCGCGATTCTTGACCACTGCGAGTTGGTTCTCCAGATTTCAACCATGCTTGCCAACCACCATCGAGCACAGAGACCGCGTAATGACCCATCCATCCAAACAGCCACCACAGACGGGAGGCAGCCAACGCGCCACCAGCATCATCGTAAGTCACGATCTTTGAAGATGAATTAATGCCCCAGTTCCCCAGCTTCTCGGCCAATTTTTCAGCGGAAGGCAGTGGGTGGCGACCCGTTATTCCCGGGATCACAGGTGAACAAAGGTCTTCGTCCAGGTGGGCATAGACTGCTCCTGGAATATGGCTATCCAGATATTTCTTACGTCCACCTTCAGGATCTTCGAGTGAAAATCGGCAATCAATGAACACCCAACGTGGATCAGAGAATTCCGAAATTAAGTCTGCTACGGATATGAGCGAGGTATGTATCATTTTTAGCTCCGCAATATGGCAAGAGTATTAAAGATCAAATTTAACTTCGATCCGGGCTCAGTGGACTAATAATACAGCACAATCTGCATTTTCGAGTATGTTGGTGATGGCTTCCGGTTGAAAGTGAGTGCTGTAGGTCAGTAATCGCACAATGTCACCACCTGTATTCAGGGCTGTGTTCGAAATCCGGTGCCGAAGCGCACGGCTTCAACCGCACGAGGTTGTCCAATAATATGGGATAAATCTTCATCCTATTCCGGGACTTCGAAGTTTAATAATTCGGGATCATCCAGCTGGCAAAGCTGGTCTGGAAGAAATGGCAAAATACTCAGCTTGGAGTACCTCCTGGTCCACAAGCCTGGATAAATCATCAGGCAGATACTCCCACATTGATCCTACCAAAGATTTTTGATCTGATAGGTAATTATCCAATATCTCGTTGGGGGAAAATAAGGTCGAAGGAAATTCAACTTTGCAGGAGAAGAAGGTGCATTTGTTACAGATTAGACGAATAACAAACCATTAAGCTATCTGGATACAACTTCCTCGTGGGAATGATATTATTGGGGTGCGATATAATAATTCACAATTTACCTGACCATCCCAGGAAATCATTCCTCGAAGGGACCAGCTGACAGCATGGAATTTCATATCTCTCGACAGGTTCGCGATCAATACCAATTCGATCATGCATTATTCTCGTTAAACGGGAATGTAATTTTCGCAAATTTCTATGCTGCACGCATATTTGCCCAGAAAATGAATCAAGCGCGTGATTTAATCCGCTTCCCTGAGCAAGCAGTTAAAGCGGGTCAGATTAACGCCATGGGGTTGATCGATGAGATTTCGCATTATGTGATCAGAGAGTATCGGCTGCGGGTGAAGCCGGAAGTGATGGGAGAAGCGTTGGATTGGATGACCAAACAGGTTGGGGATCAAGCTCTTAACGATTGTCTGTTTTCCTTCGCCGATCAGTTTCCTCCACTGGAGGTATACCAGCGGAAAATCGACCTCCAAGACTATCTCGAGACTTCAACCGGAGGTGTCCCAAACAAGCAAATCCTGCTTGAGGAAATGGTGATGCTCTGGCTGGCGAATATGAATCCTGCTTTCTCACCTTATTTGGAATTATTTGATGATTCGGATCTGGAGAAGAACACGGAATACCGCGAAATCCTTACCAGCTTAAAGGATTTTTTTGAGACCCAACCAAAATTTGGACCTGAAGAACTCAACCTGATTGATATGCTGCGCGCTCCCGCGATCGCAGTTCCTCACTCACTTTCAGGACAGCTTGATTATATGCG
Source organism: Anaerolineales bacterium (assembly GCA_022865865.1). The sequence goes on along the minus strand of JALHTN010000130.1, from coordinate 1,072 downwards.
AGCGAAATGGGGCTATTTGTTGGGAGACTATGTTTTCCGATTGTTGAGCAGCCTGGATTTGATCTCTGAAGAAGAAAAAGCACTCTTTAAAGGACCTGGACCTGCCAGGGTATATGATTATGCTGGCTTGGACTTGGAGATTGAACGTTTTAGTCCAGATAGTGATTGGATGCCATCAGTGGTTATGATCGCAAAGAATATTTATGTCTGGCTTGATCAACTCTCAAAGCAGTACAAACGGCCAATTCACCGCCTGGACCAGATACCAGACGAGGTGCTTGATCAGCTCGCAAATTGGGGATTCAATGGATTATGGCTGATTGGTCTTTGGGAGCGCAGTTCCGCTTCACAACGAATCAAGCAGCTGCGGGGAAACCCGGATGCGGTTGCTTCAGCTTATTCCCTTTTCGATTACCAGATCGCAGGAGATTTGGGTGGAGATGAGGCTTACCGGGACCTGCATTATCGATCCTGGCAGCGTGGAATGCGCCTGGCATCTGACATGGTACCTAATCACATGGGAATTGATTCGCGCTGGGTTATCGAACACCCCGATTGGTTCGTCTCGATTGATTCTGCGCCTTTCCCCTCATATTCGTTCAATGGAGCCAATTTATCTTGGGATGAGCGAGTTGGTATTTTTATCGAAGATCATTATTTTGACAATACGGATGCGGCAGTTGTATTCAAGCGAGTTGACCAGTGGAGTGGGGACACGAAGTACATTTATCATGGCAACGATGGCACCAGCATGCCGTGGAACGATACCGCCCAACTTAATTATTTATTACCCGAAGTGCGGGAGGCAGTCATCCAAACCATTCTAGAGGTCGCCCGGAAGTTCCCCATCATCCGCTTTGATGCTGCCATGACTTTAGCAAAGAAGCATTACCAGCGTCTGTGGTTTCCAGAACCAGGAAAAGGGGGAGCAATTCCTTCGCGGTCAGAATATGGATTATCCAATGAGCAGTTTCAAGCAGCCTTCCCGGTAGAGTTTTGGCGGGAAGTTGTCGACCGGGTAGCTCAGGAAGTGCCAGATACTTTGCTTCTGGCAGAAGCCTTCTGGCTGATG
>JALHTN010000129.1 GCA_022865865.1 Anaerolineales bacterium | reverse complement strand
TCCTACGCAGTAGCAGCCGAAAATTGATTTACAGGATCCGGCGCGCGATCACCATGCGTTGGACCTCACTTGTTCCTTCCCCGATTGTCATCAACCTGGTGTCCCGATAAATCCTCTCAACTGGATAATCGCGGCTGTAACCATAACCCCCCAGAATCTGGATCGCGTCCCGGCAAACCTTTTCTGCCATCTCGGAAGCATTAAGTTTGGCCATTGAGGCTTCAGTTGAGAAGGGTCGCCCCTGGTCTTTTAGCCAGGCGGCATAATAAACAAACAAACGAGCGGCTTGAATTTGGGTGGCGGCGTCCGCCAGCATAAATTGGATCGCTTGGTGTTGAGTCAGTGGAACGCCAAAAGTGTGCCGTTCATTTGCGTAGCGAACGGCCTCTTCAAAAGCTGCCTGGGCGAGACCCACGGAGAGCGCGCCAATACTCACCCGACCCCAATCGAGAATCCGCAAAGTCTGCTGCAGCCCCTGACCGACAGCACCCAACAAGTAATTTTCTGGTACATGAACATCTTCATAGGTTACCGGATTAGTGGGACTCCCTTTCAGTCCCATCTTCTTCTCTGGTGGACCAATGGTTAAACCTGGAGCATCAGTCGGAACGACGATCAAACTCAGTGAGTGAGAACCACCTCGCGGATCTGTTCTTACTAATGTGACGATGTAATCCGCAATACTGGCATTTGTACACCACATTTTAGTGCCATTGATGACCCATTCGTCACCGGCTAATTCAGCCCGGGTAAGAACGCCACCTTGTAAATCCGACCCAGCGCCCGGTTCCGTGAGCGCCAAGGCAGCCAGCTGCCCTTCTCCCGAAGCGACTGGTTGCAAGAAGCGCTGCTTTACTTCATCATCGCCAAACAAAGTCAAAGGAGCACAACCCAAACCATTGTGGGCAGAGATCGATAATGCAGTACTCCCGCAGCCCCAACCCAGTTCTTCGACAGCGATTGCAGCACTGATCGCATCTACTTCTGCACCTCCAAATTCCTCGGGTACATTTAACCCCAGCAACCCAACTGGTCCCATCTTTTTGGTGGCTTGCCAATTGAATTGCCCTTCTTCGTCAACCATTTGTGCCAATGGTTTGACTTCTTGGGCAACGAAATTATGGACCATCTCTTTCCACATTCTCTGTTCTTCATTGAGTTCGAAATCCATTGAATTTCTCCGTTTGGTGAACGATTAAGATTAGCGAAAAAAGAGGAACAGGCAGAGAAAAGCAATACCTACTCCAACAATGATCGGGATAAGAACAATAGCAATAGTGTATGCGCTGAACCAGGCAACATCGGATTTGCTGAATCCCCCTGCTGATTGGGAATCTTCAATGTGAGCCCCACACCGAGGGCATTGCACAGTTCCTTCAGCGAGCATGGCATGGCATTCCGGGCACCAGACTGGCATTTGGTCTCCTTTTTCAGGTCGCTGGTTTTATTCTTGTCAGAGATTCCGGATTCACTAATGACGAAGTGTCGCCCAGATCTAACCCCAAATATGCCGCGCGTACCATGCGGCGCATGACCTTGGCGTTACGGGTTTTGGGCAGATCATCTACGAATAGGATCTGGCTGGGTTTCAGTGGTTTGCCCAAAGAAGTGGTAATCACCAACTTTAATTCCTGTTCTAATTTATTCGAAGGTGAATAATTTGAGGCAAGAACACATAATACAACTACTTGATTGCCCTTGAGTTCATCAGGAACACCGATAGCAGCTGCTTCTACCACTGCTGGATGGGCAATCAGGATGGATTCGATTTCCGCGGGACCTACGCGTTTGCCAGCTACCTTGATGGTATCGTCCGATCGACCTAATATGTACCACTGTCCATCCTCATCTACAAATGCAAAATCTCCTTGCACCCAAGTATTAGACCAGCGCGACCAATACGTCTCTTCATATCGATCAGGATCACCCCAAAAACCTCGAGTCATCCCAATCCAAGGAGCTTTGATGACCAGTTCTCCAACCTGGTTGCGTACTGGTTTTCCATCTTCATCGAATATATCGGCTGCAATACCAGGGCAAGGAGCTGAAAAGGCGGTTGGTTTCAGCGGAAGGAGGGGGTTACCCATGAGGATGCCGCCCGAAATTTCAGTACCACCAGAATAATTTATAATGGGACGCTTTCCTTGACCAATTTTTTCGAACAACCACATCCAGGGATCCGGATTCCACGGCTCACCAGTCGAAGCAAATAACTTGAGCGATGACAGGTCATGGGTGCGGAAGGTTTGCCTGCCAGATGCCATCATGCTCCGGATCAAGGTCGGAGAAATACCCAGGGTGGTGATACGATGGCGTTCAACCATTTCCCAAAGTCTATCTGAATTCGGGTAATCAGGAGCACCATCGTAAATGAGAAAAGTGCTGCCCAAGATCATGGTCCCGAAGACCAGCCAAGGTCCCATCATCCATCCCATATCCGTGATCCAATAGATGCACTGTCCGGGATGCACATCGGTGCCAAAAGCCATATCCTGGGCAGCTTTGATTGGAAATCCAGCATGGGTATGGACAGCGCCTTTCGGGAGTCCTGTGGTACCGGATGTATAAATGATCATGAGAATGTGTTCAGCACCCACGATCTCAGTTTCGGCAATCTCCAACTGATTCTCAACCAAATCGTGCCACCAATGGTCACGACTGTTGACTAAATTCACCTGTGTGCCAGCATTATTAACCACGATCATGTGTTTGAGAGATGGAACCTGTTCAACAGCATGATCTGCTACCGATTTCATATTTACATTTTTACCCCGTCTCTGGAAAGCATCTACCGTGAACAACGCTTTTGCATCTGCATCTGCCAGACGGGCCGCAACAGCTCCTGATCCATAACCTGAGAATAAAGGCAGGATAATGCCCCCAATTTTGGCAATACCCAACATGGCGACCACAATCTCCCAAGTCATGGGCATAAATAATCCAACTGCATCGCCTGGACCGAGACCCAAGCTGCGGAGAGCGTTCGCGACTTGATTCACTTTGTGGTAGAGCTGACCGTAGGTGAAAGTTTCGATCTCACCGGATTCGTGCTCACTGATCAATGCGACCCGCTGTTCGACAGCGCTGCCGATATACTTATCCAGAAGATTGTGCACGATGTTCATCTCTCCCCCAACCACCCAGCGCGGCCAGGCAATACCTCGGGATAAATCAAGAACCTGACTGTATGGTTTATAAAACTGTATATCAAGATATTGGAGGATTGCTTCGGTGAACCAGCCTACGTCTTGCGTTGAACGCTCCAGCATTTCGCTGAAATCGGAAAGGTTGTATTGCTGGATGAAACGGGTCAGGTGGGCCTGGTCGATGTAATCCGCAGATGGCTGCCAAACGAACTCAGATGGATAAGTAAAATTGTCTTTCACCAGACCGCCTTTGTAATGAGTACAGGATCAGTACCAATGATTCTTAATATCCATTTGGAAGTGTGAGTAGTTGAAAATCCGATACTGCAGGGTTCCCCAGCGATGAAAGGGTCAATAACCTGGCGGACACAAATGCCAGTCACTACGAATAATTGTGTTTATGCTACTCAGCATCATTATATCATCCGGGTATTACAACCAAACCGCATGGGGGTTTAGATCGAAATGAAGCACATATTTAAATATTGGACTCACCATAGGGGTTGGTCTCAATGAAAATCAACAAAATATCCACCCAACGAATCGGGATTACGGATTTGGCACGCTTATCTCAATGAAAATGGGATCGCCAAAAAGATTTCCTTGTGGGTCAGCTGCCTGCCAGGCACTTCGGTGTACACCTGGT
>JALHTN010000128.1 GCA_022865865.1 Anaerolineales bacterium | reverse complement strand
TGGGGCTGTGAAGCGGATATCGTCTCCATGCTCACCAAGTACATCCTCCATAAGACCCTGGGTATGCCCATCATGATGACCAATCTATACCCATTCCTGATGGGCAAAGCTGCGCTGGCTCACGAGCGCATTCCCCACTTCCCCCAGGTGGACGAACCAGAGAATCATATCCTGGCCGCGCACTGCGGTTATCTGGGTGTTGTACCGCAGTCATTTTCTACTGAGTGGAGGTTAGGCCCAAAAGTGCTGGCAATTGTGGATGACAACGCTTCTGCCATCGATGCCCGCCTGCCGACCGGTGATATGACCTTGGCAAAATTTTCGCCTTCCTTTGAACAAATGACGGTCGCCGAAGGGGGTCTTGAAGATTATATTCAGTACCAGGACTCGGACTGTCTCAACGGTGCCATTCTCAGGGTACCGGATGGGCGCCGGATGCTGGACCGGCTCACTTCACATCATTACCTCTTGATGACCGGCCACCACCAGGCCGATATCGAAATGGTAGGTAGAGTCTTCGATTTTCAAGTTGCACAGCTATAAATATTGGAAGTGTAAATTGACAAAGAAATTGAACAATTCGATCACAGATATACCTGGTCTCCGCGTGGGTCATGCCCAGGATGAACAGGCGCTCACTGGCTGCACAGTCGTTCTCTGCGAGGGGGGAGCCATCGGCGGGGTTGACCAGCGCGGTGGCGCACCGGGCACTCGTGAGACCGATGCCATGCATCCCATGCACCTGGTCAATGAGGTGCACGCGATTGTCCTGGCAGGAGGCTCAGCCTTTGGATTGGATGCAGCCACCGGCGTTGTACGCTACCTGGAAGAGCGGGGTGTAGGGTTTGATGTGCGCGTGGCGCGGGTGCCCATCGTTCCTGCAGCCATCCTGTTCGATTTGGGGATTGGTGATAGCAATGTGCGGCCTGATGCTGAGATGGGTTACCAGGCTTGCTTAAATGCTTCCGCTGATCCACCTGCGGAAGGCAATATTGGCGCAGGCATGGGCGCTACCGTCGGAAAGATCCTCGGCCCGGCCGGGGCGATGAAATCTGGAATTGGCACCGCCAGCCTGGAGATCGGCAGCGGTGTCATCGTGGGTGCCATTGTTGCGGTCAATGTTTTCGGGGATGTGATCGATCCCAAGACGGGGAAGATCGTCGCTGGAGCGAGGGTAGTTCAAAAAGGTCCCATCAAGGTGGGAAAAGGACCCTATTTTGCTGACACGCTTTTTGTGATGGAATCTTTGATCGGCCGCACTATGTTGGGCTTTGCCTCGCGTGAGAATACCGCCATCGGTATCGTGGCTACTAATGCAAAACTAAACAAAGAACAGATCAACAAGGTCGCTCAAATGGCACAGGATGGGCTGGCGCGTACCGTCTGCCCGGCCCACACCATGTTGGATGGGGATACCATCTTTGCCTTAGCGACCGGAGATAAGAAAGCCGATGTCAACATTGTCGGCGCATTCGGGGCTGAAGTTTTCGCCCAGGCAGTGATGAGAGCTGTTTGGACCGCTGAATCTGCTGCCGGGCTGCCCTGCGCCGCGGAGGTGGAAGCATGAGCCAGGAGACCATCCTGATCGTCGAAGACAATCCCATCCTGCGTGAAGGGTTGCAGGAGATGCTTGAACTGGATGGCTTTGCTGTTTTCACCGCGTCTAATGGCCAGCAAGCCCTGGATGAGATGGCCAACCGCAAACCCGATCTGATTCTCTCCGACATAGCCATGCCGGTCATGGATGGACATGCCTTCTTTCGCGCGGTCCGTGCGCGCTTCGAGTGGGTTTCCATCCCCTTTGTTTTCCTGACGGCTCGGGGAGAAAGGGAGGATGTTCGCGCTGGGAAGGATATGGGCGCGGAAGATTACCTGGTTAAACCCATAACCAGGGAAGACCTGGTTACGGTAGTGAACTCCCGCCTGGAGCGATCCCATCAGCTGCATGTTGCCCAGCTGCAAAGAGCTTATGAAACCAGCCTGGTAGTTCTGGCCAATGCAATTGAGGTTCGGGACCAGTATACGCGTGGACATGTTGAACGCGTTATGAGCTATGCCTATGCAATCGCCGAAAACCTCAATGATCTCCATGTCGACCATGACCAGCTGCGGTTCGGTGCTATGCTCCACGATATCGGAAAAATACATATCCGCGAAACGACTCTGTGCAAACAAGATTCATTGTCCCCCACCGAGTGGTCCGAGATTCAACTGCATCCATCAACTGGCGCGGAGATGATCAAGGATATCCCCTATCTTTTACCGGCAGTTCCGGTTGTCCGCTACCATCATGAACGCTGGGATGGCAGTGGATATCCTGAAGGCCTGCACGGTGAAGATATCCCGTTGGTTGCTCGCATTGTCTCCATTGCTGACGGTTTTGATGCAATGACCACTGACCGCCCTTACAGCACTGCCCGTTCTCTCGACCAGGCCCGGCAGGAGATTGTCAATGGCTCCGGGAACCGTTACGATCCTTTCGTTGTGGATGCATTCTTGAGGGTTTGGGATTCCGGCCGCATTCAAACTATCGCCTCGCAGCCTCCGGAAATTCTCATTTAATTGTTCCAGTGTTTACTAATCCAAGTAGTAGAACCGGTTCAATCACCCCTTTATAATCCCCCACCATATCAACATATTGTCCTTCCTGATAACGCTGGGTATAGCCGCGGGTTCTGGTTTTATTTCGGTCAATCATCTCCACTGGAAGAGGGAGTGTTATGCACAGGAGCAGATTTCATGATTGCGGGTTGTTTCAGCGTAATCAGGACCACCGACCCGAGAATAAAAACCGCTGCCAGCAAAACCCTTGCTGTAAGCTCTTCCCCGGCCAGGAGGCTGCCCAACAGAATAGCGACCAGCGGATTAACATATGCGTAGGTGGATACCAGCATGGTCGGGGCAACCCTCAGCAGCCAGATATAAGATGCAAATCCCACCCAGGAACCGAACACAACCAGGAAGGCGAATCCAAGCCAGGAGCGGGTTGAAATAGCGGCTATATCCAACTGACCCCATTCTCCGGTCACAGATCCCAATATGAGCAGACCGAGACTGCCTGCCAGCATTTCCATACCCGTCGCCAGCAAGGGCGAATCTGGCAATCTTGCCCCCCTGTTGTAAAGTGAACCCACTGCCCAGAAAAACGCGGCCAGCAGCAGTACCAGGGCACCCAGCAGATCGACTTCTCCCTCGATCCCGATCAATTGAGCTGGACCGATCAAGACCAGTATTCCAGCGAAGCCCGCTAATACACCCACGACCACCCAGCTGCTTGGACGGCGACCTCCAGGGCGGAGTGAGTCAAGTAATGCCATCCAAAGCGGTACGGAAGCGATCATCAAGGATGCGATCCCCGATGCGACGCGTTGCTCAGCCCACATGACTCCCCCATTACCACCTACCAGCAAGAATCAGCCCACGATTGCTGCAGAGCGCCATTCGATTCTTAATGGGGTCGGATCACCACGCAGCCTGCGGAAGGCATAAAGCACGGCACCCGCTATGAGAAACCGGAAGCCAGCGGCCAGGAAGGGCGGCATGCTTTCGACTGCGAAACGAATCGCCAGGTAAGTCGAACCCCACACGATGTAAATCGCGATCAGGGCCGCCCATATGGATACCCCAGTAGCCTTTGCAGGGTTGTTCATTAAGCCCTGACCAAATATTCGCTTTCTGAAATCGCCAGATCGACCTTGGCCATCTCCCACCCGAGCAGGGCTTTCTTGCGCATCGCTCCCCAGCGGTAATTCCCGAATTCACCATTTTTACGGATTACCCTGTGGCAGGGTATCAACACCGGGATCGGGTTGTTGGAAATCGCATTCCCAACCGCCTGTCCGCCACCCGGCATGCCGATCTGAATTGCCACTTGTTGGTAAGATACCACTGTGCCAGCTGGAATTTGCATTAATGCCTCCCATACCTTGATCTGGAAGTTCGTACCGCTCAAATAAATTCGTGTGGGAGTGGGTGAAGGTCTTTGAAAAAGCGCCATCATCTCATTTATCACAAATCCTGTTCCCGCAAGATCCTCTTTGATTTCCGCTGCCGGCCAACTCGAAATTAAACTTGACAAAGCTGCTTCCCGTTCACCATCTCGGACGAACACCAGGCTGCAAATCCCACGTCTGGTGACAGCCACCAGGCACTCACCAAATGGACTGGGATGAAATCCATACCTGACCTTCAATCCAGCTCCCTGATTCTTATACTCTCCTGGTGTCACGGCTTCGCAGCTAACAAACATATCATGCAATCGCCCCGGTCCTGAAAGACCGATCGTATGCGCGGTGCTTAATAAATCCGCAGATTGGTTGAGCAGCTGCTTGGCATTTTCTTTGGTCAGGTACTGCATAAACCGTTTTGGGCTGATGCCCACCCAGCGTGAAAATAAGCGTTGGAGATGGTACTCGCTCAAGTGAAGGCTGTGCGCCAATTCGGTCAAGCCCGGTTGTTCGAGTCGCTGGGTCTCCAAGAATTGGATCGCCTGCTCAATCTGTTCAAAATCCCGGGCTAGTTGGGAATAATCTGTAGACTGCATAATTTTTTTCTGCTCAACCAATTTACCTTGCGATTTAACATTTAGGATGTCTGGAATTATAAACAATCCAACCATTTATTCCACCCGATTCTTGCTCGGCCATCAATTAGGATCCGTCCATGATAACAGCTTTGCTGGGTGATCACGGGTTCAATTACATAATATTTCGCCCGGCAAAAATGTGGCGGATTGGGATTCAGGTTCACAGAATCTCATTTGTGCAGCCATGATTGTGAATTGCGTGCGGGAAATTTAAATTCAAAAGGAATCAATGATTAATATCTGCCTATAATGTTGCATACCTGAGTGCCCCATGTTAAAATACATCATCGCAAACACAAATCCGGATTCCCCATGGATTGAAAATTCTATTTGATAATTCTTAAACGTTTTATTTTGTGGTATAAAGCGGTAACAATTGCGTTGGAGGACCCAAGATGACGGAAATGGTAGAAGTAGTAATTGATAGCATCCGTGTCAGCCTGATGTCTCAGCAGCGAATCGTTATTTTACGCGAAGTTGATAACGAACGCTATCTACCAATTTGGATTGGTACTCCAGAAGCTGATTCAATAACGATCGCTTTACAGGAAGTTGAGGTGTCGCGCCCTCTTACCCATGATTTAATTAAGAATATTTTCCATTCATTAGAAGCCCGGGTTCTGCGAGTCGAGGTGATGGCACTCCGCGATGATACATTCTATGGCAATATCGTTGCCGAGATTGATGGTCGCACGGTAAACATCGATTCGCGTCCTTCAGATGCGTTAGCCCTGGCTGTGCGCACGCATGTACCCATCCTGGTCACCCAATCCGTGATGGACACAGCCGGTATTATTCCCGAAGAAGACATGCAGGAAGGGGAGCAAGATATTCTGGACGCTCCAGAATCTGGTTCTGAACGCTTATCCGTATTTGAAGATTTTTTCGACAGCATCTCTACCGATCAAGATGAAGAGGAAAATGGTGGCGAGGAAGCAGATTGATCAATTAATAAGCAGTGCTGACCGGGGTAAGCGGTTTTGCGACCGGTGACCCCGGTTTTTTATCCGTAATACATAATTTTTACAGGAACGATGCCCAATATTTGTGAACGCATTTTTTCCCTTAGGAAACCATGACTGAGCTCTCGTCCCCAGAAGTCAGTACATCTCCTGGACCTCAGGTTGTACCCCACAGCCGGGAAGCCGAAGAAGCTGTAATTGGCGCAATTCTGATCAACCCAGAAGCATATTATGATGTCGCCCAATTTTTGACTGGTGACGATTTTTATATCCACCGGCACCGCTGGATTTGGGAAGCATATTCCCGTCTGCAAGAGCAGCGCACTCCGATTGATTTCCTCACCGTAACCGAAGAGCTGGACCAAATGGGTCAGCTTGGCGAGGTTGGTGGACCCGCTTATCTCACCGCATTGATCAACAATGTGCCCACCTCTCTGCATGCTGAGGCCTATGGTCACGTCGTTGAAGAGACCGCCGTACGCCGCCGCATGTTAGATGCCGCTAACCAGATCGCTAAAATGGCATACAAAGAGGACAGCAGCATCGATGAAGTGATGAATGAGGCCGAGAAAGCCATCTTTGGTGTCAGCGAGCGGCGCCAGACGCGCGATCTGCAGCCCATCAAACAAGTATTGGGGGATTATTATGAACGCATTGATTATCTCATGCGCCGGGGTGAAGATACCGTCGGTGTGCCTTCCGGCTTCATCGATCTGGACCGCCTATTGGGTGGATTTCAGCCTTCAGATTTTTTGCTGATCGCCGGTCGCCCAGGAATGGGCAAGACAGCTTTTATGCTCTCAGCTGCCAAGAACGCAGCCCAAATTCACAAGAAGCATGTCGCTGTGTTCTCGCTTGAAATGGCGAATGAACAATTGGTGCAGCGTTTGATCGCCCAGGAGACGGGTATCGATATCCACCACCTGCGCACGGGCAAACTGACCGAAGATGAATGGCCCCTTTTTGCACATTCCATTGAGATGCTCGGGGATACCCGTATCTTTCTTGATGACACACCTGGATTAACACCGCTGCAGCTGCGCACAAAGTGCCGCCGCTTGCATCTTGAATTTCGATTGGATCTGATTCTGGTTGATTACCTGCAGTTAATGAGCGGTGGGATGCGCATTGAGAACCGGACCCAGGAAGTCTCTTATATCTCACGCAACATGAAAATACTCGCCAGAGAATTGAATGTTCCCGTGCTGGCTGCTGCGCAGCTCTCACGCGCGATAGAACAGCGTGCTGACAAAGAACCTCAGCTTTCCGACTTGCGAGAGAGCGGCAGCCTGGAACAGGATGCGGATGTGGTCATGTTCATCCATCGCCTGGATATGTACGACAAAGACACCACGCGACCCAATGTTGCTGAGATCAAGATCTCAAAACACCGTAATGGCCCAACCGGCTCAATCGAACTGATCTTCAGAAGCGGACTGGCAAAGTTTGAGAACGCTGCCACGCGGGATGTCGATCTGTCCAAATTGGCTTGATGAAACCATCTATGAAAGAATTTACTGGATTTCCTGATGGCAGGATGCAATTCACAGGCATACCAGACCTGTTTTTCAGGAACTTGCTGCTTGATATCGATCACCTCGGTGAATTGAAAACCACACTGTATGCTTTTTGGCTTCTCAACCAGATGGAAGGTGCATTTCGTTATTTGCGGCGGGATATTTTTCTTCAAGACCAGGTATTTATGCAGGGCTTGGCAGCCGATCCCCAGGAAGCCGTAAAAGAATTAAATGAGGCTCTCGATCGCTGTATTGAAAGAAGAACATTTTTGAAAACCTCGTTAAACTTGGAAGATGGCAGCCAGGATCTGATATTTCTAAATACCCCCAAGGGACGCGCTGCCCTGCAGGCGATTGAGAAAGGTGAGTGGCGTCATTCTGGCGACCCGGATTCTCCATTAGAGTTGATTCCCCAGGCGCCCAATATCTATGACTTATACGAAGAGAACATCGGGCCATTAACACCCATGATCGCCGAAACGTTGCGAGATGCGGAGCAGAGCTATCCCTATCCCTGGATCGAGGATGCAGTTCGCATCGCAGTGGAGAATAATGTCCGCCGCTGGAGCTATGTTGACGCCATTCTCAAACGATGGCAGGAAGGAGGACGAGATGAGCGAACGGATCGACGAGACACTGAAAAGGATCGCCGCCGCTACGTCGAAGGAGAATTCTCCGACTTCATCGAGCACTGATGATCCGGCAGCTGCGGGTCGGGCGGATCTATTAGGTGATCCCGAATGCCCACACTGCGCAGGTTTGGGTTACTTGCGCGCTGACGTTCCGATCGGGCATCAAGATTTCGGAAAAATCCTGACTTGCACCTGCCGACAGGCTCAGGTGAGCCAGCAGGTCCACCGGCGTTTGTATTCGCTCAGTAATCTGGACGAGCTGAGTCATTTGACTTTCGATAATTTTGAACTGCGAGGACGCTTTGGTCAGAATAATTATCAAGCTGATTCGATCGAACTGGCTTACAACCAATCACACCAGTTTGCCCAATCGATGCAGGGTTGGCTTTTACTGGAAGGTCATTACGGAAGTGGCAAGACACACCTGGCAGCTGCCATAGCCAACTTTGTCGTTGGCCTTGGTGTTCCCACACTTTTTCTCACTGTCCCCGATCTCCTCGATACACTGCGTTTCTCCTACGATGATCCTGAAACTTCTTTTGAACAGCGATTTGAAGAAATCCGCCAAATTTCCTTACTGATTCTGGATGATTTTGGGACTCAAAATGCAACCCCCTGGGCTCAGGAAAAGTTATTCCAGATCGTTAATTATCGTTATATCAATCGCCTTCCCTTGGTGGTAACTACCAATCTTGCCTTGGAAGAGATCGAAGGTCGCATTCGCTCCCGGTTGCTGGATCCTGAACTTGTTACTAGAGTTGAGATCATCGCCCCCGATTACCGCCAACCTCTTGGTGATACTGAGAATCCGACCCGCTCATCACTTGATACGCTGAATGGATTGACTTTTGGTAATTACAGTGATCGCAGGGGAGAAGGATTATCACCTCAGGATTTACAAAGCCTTGAGAAAGCATTTCGGGCAGCTCTTGATTTCGCCGAAAATCCAAATGGATGGCTTGTGTTCACTGGGCCTTATGGCTGTGGTAAAACGCATCTCGCAGCTGCTATTGGTAATTACCGCAATGAAAAAGGACAACCTCCCATCTTTGTCACCAGCATAGAATTGTTGGATCATCTTCGAGCAACTTTTAATCCTGAGAGCAATATTCGCTTTGATCGGCAATTCAAGGAATTTCAAACTTGTGCCTTCCTGATCCTCGATGACTTAGGAACTGAGTCGATGACACCCTGGGTGAAGGAAAGAATTGACCAATTATTTAACGCCAGGTATAACGCCAAATTGCCGACTGTAATTACGACTTCTAAAAGATTTGATGAGATCGACGACCGCATCCGGAGCAGAATGCTTGATAAGCGCTTATGCAGGATTTTTGGTATCACTGCCCCTTCATATCACGGGACAAAACCAGGCCAGTCTAAATCCTCCCGCAAGCAACGCACCTGATATCCCACTATTTATTGAGGTAAATTTATGACCCCTTCAAGTGATGTTTGTTTATATTGTGAACGAGACAGCAACCAGATTCCGCTCTTGGCACTTGTTTTTCAAGGAAAAGAAATATCCATCTGCGCCCAGCATCTGCCGGTATTGATTCATTCGCCTGCCAAGCTGGCTGACAAGCTCCCTGGATTAGCCCAGGTACCCCCCGCTGAACACCACCACGATTAATATTCTCGTTGAGAGAGAGTATTCTGTGGATGATACCTGGAGTTTGAGCATTTCTTATTGATCTAAATTAATCCACCCAGATCTGCTTGATATGCCATGGCACAATTGAAAATTCACCCGGAACTACCCCTACCGGCCCATTATGAACCACAAAAGGTGGGCCAGGTATGGCGTGTACCTTATGCAGAGCGGGCAGTCGAGGCACGCGCCTGGGCAAAAACACACCAACTGCGACCAAATGAGCAGGACCGGTTCAAGATTGCCCTGGTGTTGATCGATATACAAAATACATTTTGTATCCCTGAATACGAGCTCTATGTAGGCGGGCGCTCAGGGACTGGTGCTGTCGACGACAATATCCGCTTGGTGCAGTTTATCTACCGGAACCTGGGAGCTATCTCCCACATCTCGATCACATTGGACACCCACCAGGCGACTCAGATCTTTCACCCTATTTTCCTGGTAAATGAGAAAGGTGAAAATCCGCCTCCCTACACGCTCATCACCGCACAGGATGTCAAAGATGGGCGCTGGAAGTTTAATCAAATCCTGGCTGGAGATATGGGGGTATCTGCGGAAAATGGGCAATTGCTATTAGAGCATTACACCTCCCAGCTGGCGGATAAAGGGAAATTTGACCTGACAGTCTGGCCCTATCATGCCATGCTGGGCAGCACCGGTCATGCCCTGGTTCCATCTATTGAAGAAGTAGTGTTCTTTCACACCATATCCCGCTACAGCCGGCCTGATTTTGAGATCAAGGGAGCCTATCCATTCACTGAGCATTACTCCGCTCTTGGCCCAGAGGTGCTCAGAGGACCGCAGGGTGAAAAGCTCGCTGAAAAGAGCGATAAGATTCTACGAAAGATAAACGGATACGATGCCGTGGTGTTCGCTGGACAGGCGAAAAGTCATTGTGTGGCCTGGACAATAAATGATCTGCTGGATCAAATACAAGAGACGGATCCCGGGCTGGCTGGGAAGGTATACCTGTTAGAAGATTGCACCTCTCCCGTAGTCATTCCCGGGGTAATCGATTACACGGATCAAGCAGACGCGGATTTTGCCAGGTTTGCCGAAGAGGGGATGCATGTAGTTCGATCGAGCGAACCGATCTCCAGCTGGCCTGGAATCTTCTCCGAAGATTAGTTCTTCAAATTAAACATTTCAATGGGTAGCCCATAAGTGGGTTCATTTGTGCTGCCAACGCTTCGCTGAAGAAAGGTGACCGGAAGTGGAGGCGAAATTCCCGCTGTGTTATAGAAGGAAAAAACCTTTGACTGGAAAGGCCAGGGTTTAGAGTGGGATTTTTCTGGAGAGATGGGCAGCCAATCTGCCATTTATAGATGTACTCTTTGTTAAAACTCGGAAGGTCTTTCAAGAACATATCCGAGCCGCTCTTGAGGCGGGATTACCGGTACCCTCACGACGCTGTAACCCAAGGCAGAGTAATCACGTTCAAGCCACTCATCGAGGAATTCTGCTGTTGCATCGTCTTCAGGACCTGGTTTTATTTTCCGCTCAATAGGCAATCGATCCAGGATAAACACCGAAGCATAACGATGGTCGAAGCATTCAGGCAATATCTCGTTGGGGTTCAAACCAAACACTCGCAGAAATGTAAGCGAATCTGGAAGGCCCCGGTCGAGAAAGGCAGCCTCATTTGGTCGCAGCCTTCGCTCGTTTCTCACCTGCATATCAAATATTGCGCGCTGAGTGGGATACCCGCTATCTCGAATCTCTTGGCTGGAACGTCCTTTGCCCATCTCTCTTTTAAAGTAGTAACGTGCTGTCTCCAAAACCGTTTGGAAACCTTTGGCGGCCAACTGATCGATTAAGGTTGTTTTCCCTGAACAGGTTGCTCCGCTTATCACATGCCAGCTCGTCTGGACCTTGAAAGGCGTTGACAGGGTTACTGGATCCATCTTTGCGACAACATAGTTCCCTGGAGAATTATCAACCATTTCGTGCTCCTCGAGGTTGCTTAAAAGGAAGGCTGACAAAACTGAATCATGAGAGAACTAACAATAAAAGGTACAGTAAGGTAATTATGCGCTATTTGCGTTAATTCCATTATACAATCTTGCGCTGGGTTGGAATGGCTTACTCCCTAAATAAGGTCAAACGCTTTAGAATGATAATTTTTATCTACGAATAACCTTTTAAGAGCAAAATTTGCTTAAATAACTGGACAAAACGAAGCGGAGCTAGTAAAATTACGCGCTGTATAATCGGAAAGACAAGTTGGAGGCAATACTTTGGCAAATATCAAGTCCGCAATAAAACGTAACCGGCAAAATATTAAACGCCGTATGCGCAATCGAGTATATCGTGGTCAGGCACGCACCTTTATCCGCGATGCCCGCTTATCGTTGGTGGAAGAGAACTTAGATGAGGCCCGGGAAACCACCTTAAAGGCGGTAAAAGCACTGGATATAGCTGCTAAGAAAGGCGTTATTCACAAGAACAATGCTGCTCGCAGGAAAAGCCGGCTGATGAAACAGCTGGCAGCCTTAGAAAAACAGCAAGCTTAATTACACATCAATCTGAAACCTGAAGAGATCAAAACGGGAGCTGCGCAGCTCCCGTTTTCCTCATTAAGCCAGCCATTAGGATGAATGTTATAATCCTTTCTCGGCAGTAGTTAATTAATATTGAAGCAGCTTTTAAGCACTGGAAATGCTATGTTTGAACGTGAACAACGAGCCATCGACGATCAAATTAGGGAATATCTCAACAGCCAGGATATCCCTGAACCGGGGGAAATTCAGTGGAATTCGATCCCATTTGCTGGGAGCTGGGGAATCTCGACCCCATGTTTTCCCCTGGCTGCCCAGGAAGCCCGGGGGGGTAAAAATGTCAATGTCCCCCAGCGTGCTCAAGAGATCGCCTCTGGATTAGCCGCGCATCTCGGCGTTCCGGATGGTTTCAGCCGGGTGGAGGCGGTCAGAGGTTATTTAAACCTTTTATTCACCTCTAATTCTTTCTCCAAACGCGTTGTAGATCTCGTGCTGGCAAGCGGTCTGGATTTTGGGAGAGGTACGCCATTGGGTGAAAAAGTGATGGTTGAGTTCTCCAATCCCAACACACATAAAGCTTTCCATGTTGGTCATTTACGCAGTGCAATCTTGGGGGAATCGATTTCACGCATTCTTGACTTCGCTGGCTATGAGGTTGTGCGAGCCAACTACATCGGGGATATGGGATTGCATGTCATTAAGTGGCTGTGGAACTACATGGGAAACCATAGGGGTGAGAAACCCCCAGCAGATACAACCAGCTGGATGGGAGACCTGTACAGCGAAGCCGTCCAGCGCTTAGAAATTGATCCGGAATTGGAAACTGAGGTGCGTGAACTGTACGCTCGCTGGGACCAGGGTGATCCTGAAGTGGTCGCTCTCTGGGAGGAAACTCGCCAGTGGTCATTGGACCATTTCAAAGAGATGTACGCCATCCTTGACATTCATTTCGATCGCTGGTATTCCAACTCAGAGATGGAGCGGCCTGGCAAAGAAGTCGTCCAGCAGCTGATCGAAGCTGGAATCGCTGAGGATGAACGACCTGCTGGAGGCCCGGTCATCGTCCGTATAGATGAAAAACTTGGTCTGCAGAAGGAGAAATACCGGGTGCTGGTTGTATTACGTTCAGATGGTACCGCGCTCTATGCCACTGAAGACCTGGCTCTGGCGATCGGGAAATTTGAGGATTACGACCTGGAATCATCAATCTATATTGTCGATGTTCGCCAATCACTGCATTTCCAACAGGTGTTTAAGACCCTGGAGCTGGCTGGCTATCCATGGGCAACACGCAGCCAGCACCTGCCATACGAGGTTGTGAATTTACCCGGAAACGTTGTCATGGCCTCCAGGGATGGAACGATAGTATTGCTTGAATTGTTGATCGCTGAAGCAGTGCAGCGAGCCAAACAGACCGTTGAGGAGAAAAATCCCTCACTGAGCAATGAACAGCAGGAGGCTGTCGCCCTAGCAGTTGGCTTGGGTGCATTAAAATACCCCATGCTCGCTCGTGATAACGCCAAGATCGTTACTTTTGATTGGCAAACCGCCTTAGATTTCAACGGTCAGGCAGCCCCCTATATTCAATATGCTCATGTCAGGGCGAATAGTATCTTGCGCCGATTAGAGACACCTCTTCCGGATTCGGCACCAATCGACCACGAACTTCATGCTGCTGAAATTCAATTGATCGATGCTATCGCACGCTTTCCTGGTGAGGTCCAGCGCGCAGCAAAGGAGTATAAAACGCTCCATATTACCAATTTAGCATTCGAGCTGGCACGCTCATTCAATGATTTTTATAGACAATGCCCGGTGTTAAAAGCCGATTCTGGTGTCCGGGAATACCGCTTGCGCCTGGTAGCTGCCGCTCGACAGACGATCGCCAATGCGCTGTCTCTCTTAAGCATTCAGGCTCCAGATGTAATGTAAATCAGGGAAAACCTAATAACCCATACCAAACTTTTCAGATTAGGAGATTAATCAGATTATGCCACCCATTCGAACACTGATCATGGGCGCCGCTGGGCGTGATTTCCACAATTTCAATGTTTTTTTTCGTGATAACCCCGATTATGATGTCCTCGCTTTCACCGCAACTCAAATCCCCAACATCGAAGATCGCAAATATCCCCCGCAATTGGCAGGCTCAAATTATCCTGAGGGGATTCCCATCTATCCAGAGTCAGAATTATCTCGACTGATTGGTGATCTGCGAATCGAGCAGGTGGTTTTTGCCTACAGTGATGTACCCCATGAATATGTGATGCACAAGGCTTCACTGGTGCTGGCTGCAGGAGCTGATTTTCAACTGATGGGATCAGGAAAGACCGAGATCAAATCCATCAAACCGGTTGTGGCTGTATGTGCCGTCCGCACTGGTTCTGGGAAGAGCCAGACAACACGGCGGGTATCCATGCTGCTCCGTGAGATGGGATACCAGGTGGCCGCCATCCGCCATCCCATGCCTTACGGCGATCTCGTCGCTCAAGCTGTCCAGCGTTTTGCTGATTACGACGATCTTGATCTGCATGATTGCACCATCGAGGAGCGGGAG
>JALHTN010000127.1 GCA_022865865.1 Anaerolineales bacterium | reverse complement strand
TTTTGATGAACGCGTTCTGGATCTGCTGCTCTCGATCGGTACCTGGACAGGTTTATCGATTGAAAACATACGCTTGGGTCGCCAGTCGCGGCGACTGGCTATCCTTGAAGAGCGGGAACGGATCGGTATGGACCTGCATGATGGAATCATTCAATCGATTTATGCTGTAGGCCTGGCTTTGGATTATGCTAGAAACACCGTTGAAGAAGACCCGGCAGCTTCCCGGGCGAAAATCAGTCAAGCTATTGAAGGTCTGGATACAACCATTCGTGATATCCGCTCTTACATCCTCGATTTGCGCCCACGCCAATTGCGCGGTGAAGATCTGATGCAGGGCTTAGAACAGCTGGTAAAAGAGTTTAATACCAATTCAAGTTCGCAAGCGATCCTGCTCGGACCCAGAAATGGAATGGATGGATTGCCGACAGCCAATGCAACCACCCTGTTTCACATCTGCCAGGAGGCGCTGGCGAACGCAACTAAGCATTCAAAAGCGGGATTGGTTGAATTGCGTTTGTTGACCTCCGAGCAGCGTGTGATCCTGGAAGTGACCGATGATGGTCTGGGCTTCGACCTGCGCAAAATGAGCGTAACCTTGGGTCATGGTCTTTCCAATATGCTTTTTCGCGCTCAAAAAGTGGGCGGTGATGTGGAGATCAATTCTGAGCCAGGCAGTGGGACGACCGTGTTAGCCTGGGTACCCAGATTTGGCCAGTAGATCCACCAAGAAACAACAGCATATCAATTAATAATCTGAAGTAAAACGATCATAGATTGGGGGAAGAACCGGATAGAAATTTTGTTCAACTTGTAGACCTCCATGGAGATGATCAGCAGTCGTTCTAATTCAAAAGTTCGAAGCGCGCGGGCTCTGCGACAGCGAAAGCAGCGCGTTAACAGTGGATATTTCCTGGCAGAGGGGATCCACCTGGTAGGTGCAGCCGTTGAATCGGGAGCGCAGATAGAAATGCTTTTCTATGCCCCCGATCTTCTCATGAGCCAATTTGCCCTCGACTTGATCGAGGAGACAAGCTCAAGCGGTGTGCCTTGTTATCCGACTACAGTAGATGTATTTGCTTCACTGGCGTCTAAGGAGCATCCTCAGGGAATCCTGGCGGTGGTGCGCCAACCTCATGAACAATTACGAGAGCTGGCTCCTAAAAATTTCTCCTGGGGAGTGGCTTGTGTCTCGCCTCAAGATCCAGGTAATTTGGGGGCGCTGCTGCGTACCATTAATGCTGTAGGCGCAAGCGGACTGATAATTTTGGATGGCGGAGCAGATCCCTACCACCCAACCGCAGTGCGAGCCAGTATGGGCGCCATCTTCCGCCATCCAGTGGTGAGTGCCTCGTTCACTGAATTCACCCAATGGATGCATAAAAACAGCTACCAGGTTTACGGAACTTCAGCTCGTGCAGGAGTTGATTATCAGCAGAATGCAATCTACACTCGACCTTTGATCTTGCTGCTGGGTGATGAAAGGCAAGGGTTAACCCCCGAACAGTTGGAGATCTGCCAGGCGTTAGTGCGCCTGCCGATGCATGGGCAGGTTACATCTCTCAACCTGGCGGTGGCTGCGGGGGTAATGTTGTACGATATGCTTGAGAAGCTGGGTCAGTCCTGAACCAGGCTCGCGCAGGACCCATAAACGCACCGCGAGAAGAGCTTTGGAAGATTTCCGGAATATGTGTGTAAGAAAACCGGGTTTCGTCAAGAAACCCGGTTGTTGCTGTAGAAATTACTTGCTCACTCAAACTGGTAGTTAAAGTCTCCCCGATCGGGCGAGTCAACCAGGTGCACTTTTTCGATCGAGCGCTCACCCGCATTGGGCGGTTTTCCTTCGCAGTGAGTAAAGACCAGTGTGGTGAGTTTTCTAATGTCCACCGAACCGGTGGCGGTCTTTCCGCAGGCAACTGTGCTGTGTGAATAGACTGCCCTTGGTACAGTGTAGCTCATCGTCTCTCCCGCAGGGACTTCCAGCCAGTAGACATATACATTGTCAGGCGAAAGCAAGCTGACCCAGACAACTCCATCGGTCCTGTTCTTAATGGTCAAGCCGACCAGGTCGCTGGCTGCTGAGGCGGATACTACGCTGAGCGCCAGGGCGACCAGGAGCGCCAAGGCTAGGATGAGGATGAATTTCTTTTTCATTTGTTTCTCCTTTCATTCCAGATCTCGATTGGGTGGCGTAATGCGCTATTTGATTAGCCTTTTAATTATATATTTTTCTATGATCCCCGTCCAGTGCGCAAAAAAGATTTGTTGGAAGGATGTCGCTTCCAGAGATCGGATCGTTCATTGGATACATCCCTAATGATGCTGGAATAAGCTGCTTATGGTGGCTTTGGTCTTCTGCCTCACGACAGAAAAGGCTGGGGATCAGAGATATTCAAGGAGTGAATTCTCACACATAATCAGGTTGGCTGTCTCAATCGTCAGCGGGGTGATTTATTAATTCCATCTATCGACAAATTACTTTTGCCCGGATGCTTCGCCTCTGCAGGGGGTTTATGAGTTTAGGGGGGAGATTATTCCCAGGTCACGTCGCCGTGCAGTTTGCGCGACCAGCCCTGCGCGATGAAGGCGTTGAAAGCAGGACGCTCCTGGCCGATCGATCCGCTGGGTCCATGACCAGGATAAAAGAGGGTCTCATCGGGCCAGGCGAACACAATCTGCTGCATGCTTTGCATGGTGGTGGCGAAATCCTTACCTGACCAGGTCTTGCCGGGTCCACCAACAAAGATCGTGTCTCCAACCAATATCCGTCCATCTCCAAGGTCTAAGCAGGTCATGCCGGGTGTGTGTCCTGGAGTGTGAATGGCACGCAATTGCTGATTCCCGATGGGGATTAGCTGACCATCCAGCAGTGGGATATCAAACGCCAATTTGAAAGCCTGTGCCTCCGCCTGGTTGATGTATACGGGTGCCTGGACAGCAGCCTTGACCTCAGCCAGGGCACCGACATGATCGGGGTGACTATGAGTGATGAAGATAGCAGCCAGCTGGGTGCCATCTGTCATGGACAAGATTGCATCCGCATCTGCTCCTGGATCGATGATGACGCTGGTATTTGATTCTTCATCGATGAGGATGTATGCGTTCATCGGCCAGGGTCCAACAGTTTGTTTGACCAATTTAAGGGTCATTATCTCTCCTTGAGATTTCAATAACCTGCGCTGATATCCACCTGGTTTGGAGGGGGGCTGCCATTATGGAGAGCATTAAGCAGCTCTGCCAGGTGGTGCATGCGCAGCATTTCTGTATCTCTGGAGCCCCCGCCCCGGTGTGGACTCATGACAATATTATCGAGCTCATCAAAGGGATAATCGGCTGGTGGTGTACTGGATCTCTCTTCAGGTGAACCGGGATACCTGTACCAGACATCCAAACCTGCGGCACCAAGAGTGCCATCGCTGAGAGCGTGATAAAGAGCAGTTTGATCGACAATTCGCCCCCGGCCTACATTGACCAAGATGCCGCCCGGAATCATGAGCGCCAGCTGCTGTTCTCCAATTAAATGATCTGTCTTAGAGGTGTACGGTGTGGTGATGATCAGTGTATCTGCGCGTGGTAAGAGCTGGTTGAGATTGGTTGGAGGGTGAATTTCTGCTTGTACTTCACAGACCAGTGGAGTAGCAGGTCGGCGGCGAACTCCGATAACCTGCATACCAAGCGCCTGGCAGAAACGCCCCACCCGCTGGCCGATATGGCCAAAACCCAGAATCAAGGCAGTTTTACCTTCCAACAGCAGGGATGGGTTGCTTTGGTAGCGGGGAGACCAATTGTGCGTCCGGAAATCACGATCGATGGGTACCAGGAATTTAGCGGCCGCCATCAGTAAGGCGATCGCCATCTCAGCGGTAGGCGCCGCGTTGTGGTGCAGATTGTAGACTTTGAGCTGTGGGAACTCGGATAGGATAGCGCGGGTGCTTTCAGGTATGCCGGCATAAGGGATGATCAGGCTGTTGAGATTTGGGCTGGCGGTGATGTGTTCCCGGCTGGGTGTACCATTTATTAATACCTGGAATTCAGATAAAGGCTGGATTTCTTGTCCCGCAGAGAGCTGGATTCCGGCATTCAATCTCACTAGGAGTATTTCCAGTGTCTCAACCGTGGGATCAATGGAATAGTGAACTAAAAGCGTCATGTCGATAATTATACCGCCACTGCCATAATCTTAATTCCTTGCCATCGAAGATTTATCAGATAATCAACTAATTTGATTGTCGATAACGAAATACTTAATATAAATCAATTGAATTATTAATAAAATCAAGTATGCTATTGACATTCTTGATAAATGGTGTAAGATTGTTGGTATTATTGTGTGAGTGGTTAATAAAATTGGTAGTATAGATAGAGGTCATATGATAAACGCATCATGGAACGACACGAACTGGAAAGCACGCTTCTTTACCATTTGGGGGGGACAGGCGATATCATTATTTGGCAGCCGGCTGGTGCAATTCGCATTGATCTGGTGGCTGACCGCGGAGACCGGATCGGCAACGGTGCTGGCAATCGCCTCCTTAATCGGTCTTTTACCCACGGTCTTATTGGGACCTTTTGCCGGCGCACTGGTCGATCGATGGAAAAGGCGTCAGGTCATCTTGATTGTGGATGCTGCCATCGCCCTGACGACCCTTCTGCTGGCCTATCTCTTTGCGATCGATGCGGTCGGTGTGACCACAGTTTATGTCTTATTGCTGGTGCGTGGAATTGGAGAGAGCTTCCACTGGCCATCTATGTCAGCTGCCACCTCGCTCATGGTGCCGGACGACCAGCTCACGCGTGTCCAAGGCTTGAACCAAATGCTTCAAGGGGGCCTCAATATTGTCGCCGCGCCGCTGGGCGCGCTCTTGTTGGGTATCCTCCCCATGCAGGCAATCATGTTAATTGATGTGGTGACAGCAGCTTTCGCCATCTTGCCTCTGCTTGTGATCAGCATCCCTGAGGTAGCCCATCATGAAGAGACGTCTCCGTCTGAGAGTCCCCCCACGTTTTGGGAAGACTTCCGTTCTGGTCTGCAATATGTTCGGTCATGGCCCGGTTTGATGATGTTGATGCTGTTGGCAATGGTGGTTAACTTTCTTCTTACGCCAGCGGGCGCATTAATGCCCATACTGGTGGCTGATTATTTTAAAGGTGGGCCGCTGCAGCTGGGCTGGATAGAAGCTGCTTTTGGTTTTGGGATGATCGCTGGCGGATTGGCCCTGGGTGCCTGGGGAGGTTTTAAGAAGCGGATACTGACCTCCATGCTCGGGTTGCTGGGCTTGGGAATTGGATTTTCGCTGATCGGCTTTATTCCCTCAAACCTCTTTTGGCTGGGGGTAGTAAGTGCCTTCTTCGCCGCCTCCATGGTTCCGATGGTCAATGGCCCTGTGCATGCGATTCTTCAATCTGCGGTTGAGCCTGAAATGCAAGGCCGTGTCTTCACCCTGGTCGGCAGCCTGGGCTCTGCGATGGCGCCCCTGGGCTTAATCGTCGCCGGTCCGGTAGCAGATGCGATCGGGGTGCAGAGCTGGTATGTGATCGGCGGATTGGCTTGTATTCTGATGGCTGTGGTGGGTTATTCGATCCCCGCGGTGATGAATATCGAAGAAAACCACCGCAAATCTGGAGAGTCGGTTCTAGAACTGGTAGAGACACCTGCACCGGAAGTGTCACCCTCCTAGCATATTAATCTTGTGTTCAATGGAGTAGTATCGGTGGCTGATAATGATAAATGCTCGGGCACCGTTAGGTAGCCCGGGCATCCTTATTGTGACTTAATGGATTGATGAGTTTTTATTCCTCTCCGGAAATTTGATCTGGTTTTTCTTCCGGTTTATCTTTGCGGACAGCTTCTGAGAAATGCTTTACGTTTTGATCATCAACTTTGAGATTTAAATCGTAAGTAACATTGGGCATTTTTATCCCTGCTTCATTAAAGCCATTCAATAAAGCTTCATTGACCTTGTCGAACATGCGCCGCGTGTCAACATACGAGTCGATCCACCAGCGAATGCGGAAGATGATCGTGTTGTCCCCAAAATCCACAAACAACGCATCGATTGGCTT
Organism: Anaerolineales bacterium; assembly: GCA_022865865.1. The sequence goes on along the minus strand of JALHTN010000127.1, from coordinate 1,899 downwards.
TTCGAGCAAAACACCTTCCACATCCTGAACCGCTTCGATGGCAGTCTCGCGGGCAACTTTGAGATCGCTGTCGTAATCGATGCCCACTTCGATTTGCACCCGGTATCGTGGATCCGGGAAGGAGTAATTGACCACCTGGTCTTTGGCGATCGCCGAGTTGGGCACGATCACCAGGCGATTATCGCGGGTGCGGATGCGCGTGCTGCGCGTGCCGATTTCCACCACATCACCCCAGGTACCCAATCCGGATATCTCGATGCGGTCTCCGACCCGGAAAGGCTGATCGATAAGGATGAGGAAACCAGCGATGGCGTCCGCCAGTGTATCCTGCGCAGCTAGGGATATCGCCAGACCACCGATACCTAAAGCAGCTGCGAAGGCGGTGATATCGATACCAAAGTAGCTGAAAAATATTGAGCCGTATCCAATCAGCAGCAATACCTGCACGAGACGCGTGACTACCATGTAGATCGGTTGCAGACGGTGAATATCTTCTTCATCTCTACCGCGCCTCAATAGAACATCCATACCAAAATCAATAACCTTCCACAAAGTGACGGTGAGGATGGTAAGGTAAATAACAAAGAATGCCTGGTTGAGCAGTACTCTAAATTCCGAACTGAGGAAATTTAATCTCGCCAGGCTGAACTGCAGTGCGATGGTCACCACAAACCAGCTGATCTGCGGTTTGAGCACTTCAAGCAAAGCCACATCTGCCTCGATAGGTGTTCGTTTTAGGATTTCTTTAAGCCCCCGGTAAAAGAGCCATTTACCAAAAATGTAAATTACGAAGAAGAACAGGATTGATAGGACGAGATTGATCCAATCCTCAACCGAGAGACCTAAGAAGTAAATCTTGTCTAACCCATTCTTAGCAGCGAAATCAGAAACCCATTGGGTGATCGGACCTTCGATGGTGAATAACTGGCTGGAAGAATTATTTTCATCTTCCTGTTCTGCTCTTGGTAATGGTGTCCTGGCAGGAGTGGGGGTAAATTCAAATTCTGGAGTCACCGTGGGTTGAGCACTAGGTGCCTTAGTTTTTTCCGGCGGCGGTCCATCGGTTGGTGGAACGGGTGTGTCCTCTTGGATCGATGGCGGGGTATCAGTTTGAGCTAAACCCACCCCAGTGGAACCCACCATTAACCCCAAAAATAGGGCAACAAAAACCAATCGCGCAAGGAATATGGGAATTCGGCTCATTGTTCTCTTCCTTAAATGAAGCAGCTGCTGTGCATTCGCTTCTCACTGAATTAAATTACAGGTGATTATCTATTGAGTGTTCCCCTCAATTTTACACTGCCTTTCGGATTTTCCGGAAAGCAGCCGATCAGGATGGCAAGCTGCTCTCAGCAGATGCGTGGCAAGAGCTCACCAGCGGGCAGATCTACCACGCGCGAACCCCCGATACCGGTTTTTGACACCACCATACCAGGGTGCTCGGCAACCACCTTTCCTATCATGGCAGCATCCTGTCCTAAGGGATGGCTGTGCATGGCGGCCAGTACCTCTTCCGCCATCTCACCCTTGACCATGGCAACCAGCTTGCCTTCGTTAGCGACATATAGAGGATCTATCCCGAGCATCTCACAGGCGGCTTTAACCGACTGGCGCAGGGGCACCTGCTCTTCTTCGAACGCGATCCCCAACCGGGAAGATTTAGCCAGTTCGTTAAGGGCTGCAGCCAACCCGCCGCGGGTCGCATCTCGCAAGCAGTGGATCTCCCGGCTGGCTGCCAGCATGGTTTCCACTAATTCATGCAGTGGTGCTGTATCGCTGACGATGCGGGTTTCAAATTCGAGACCTTCCCGAACCGACATGATCGCCATACCATGATCGCCGATCGTACCACTGACGATCACCGCATCACCCACCTGCGCGTTGCCTGGGGCAATGTCT
>JALHTN010000126.1 GCA_022865865.1 Anaerolineales bacterium | reverse complement strand
GAGCAGGCGTAAATTCCGTCTCCTGGAGATCGAAAACCAGATCGCGGGTTTAGAGACGCAGCTGGCCGCACTGACCTTGCAGCTCGAGAATCCCCCCGCAGAAAGCGATTTAGTCCAGGAGCTGGGCGAAGATTACGTTCACACTCAGAATGAGCTAAATGCGCTGCTGGCTGAGTGGGAACAGCTGCATGGATGATAAAATTGTGGCTGATATGAGAACTAAACGCCAATGCAAATGACCTCGTGAAAAATCCACGAGGTCATTTGTTTATAAATTCTGCAAACAGATTCACACGATAATCGAAACCACTATTACCATAATCACCAAAACTCCATGAGACAACTTCCCGTGGTTCAGGTTAAGATACTTCTTCATGCGTTTCAGGTTTGGCGGCACCCATCAATTTTGCGATCCAGCGGTTCTGATCGTCTGCCTCCAGGATCAATTCCTTGAACAGCAGGCTCACCGGCACCCCCAGGATTGCTCCCATAGGTCCCAGGACAGCAGCCCATAATATCACCGAGAAGACCACCATCAGTGGCGATAGGTCAATCCCTTCTCCCATATATTTGGGTTTGATCACATTTTCAGCAAATCCGTTGATCAGCACCACACCCAGAAAAACGACCAGAGCCTGTACGGGACCGAATTCAAGTAAGGCCATGATTGTGGGTGGAATGGCGGCTAACCAGAATCCGAGGGTGGGGATGTAGCTGCACAGAAAAGCAGTAATACCCCACAGCACGGCGAAATCCACGCCTATGATCAGGAAAAATATCGTATCCACCACCCCGGTGAATAGTGCAACTACAGTAGTCAGCTGGAAGTATTTCCGCAGTGTGTCGCTCACATGGAAGAAGCGTTGCAGGTATTCGTTCCCAGCGCGGATATCTTCGGAAAGCTTCTGCGGCGCTGAGAAAGCCTCGATCAGCAGAAATACAACCAGCAGGATCACCAAAATCATATTTGAAAATGATCCGATGAATACTGATAGGAAGTTGATAGCACCTTGGATCAAATCCGACGGGGCAATTGAGCTAAAAACAGCTTTAACCTGTTCTTGATCGATACCGAGCGATATTAAAGATTCATTGAAAGAGTTGAGCAGGCTGTCCACCTGTCCAACATATTCCGGTATCGACGCCACTAATTGGTTGAAACCAACCACCAGGACCAGGCCGAATCCTACGAAGGCGATCAGGATTACTATCAGGGTGACCAGGAACGCCAGCCAGCTGGGGGCACCTCTGCCTCGCAGCGCGTAAAGCAACGGGCTGGCAACCAGCACGATTAACCAGGCCAGGAGGAAGGCATTCAGATAATCAGCCGCGAAGTACATCAGCGCCAGGGTCAGTCCCAGCATGCCCAGGGCTAATAGAGCGCGAATAGAAAATGAAAGCTGTGATTCTTTAGTCATACCGGAATCTCCTCTGAACAGATCTGCTGGAATTCATCCGCATGTGTGCGCCCTATTCCTATAAATCATCATCCTTCGGCGTATTCAACCGATAATTCCCAGGGGTCATCTTCAACTGGTATGAAAATTATATGATCAATTTCTCAGTTTAACACTCAAATTTTCAGGCAATATCCAAATACCAGTTCATGAATTGCTCAAGAACGCGCATATTGAGCTCAATTTCTTCTTCATACTAAACATTTACTACCCTGAGATCCAATCTGCACCACATCTTGGCAGCCAGTTTGTGCAAATCTCTGCTAACCTTGGACGGTTTTAATCCCCCACAGCCCCCGCTTTGATCGGTTCGTCACCGTTGTAATTCCACAGCTGCGGCCAGCGGCGTGCAATCCAGCCTACCGCCAGCAGGCAGCCGATTCCGCCTGTAATCACCGCTGCGGGCGCGCCAAACAATTGCGCCACCAATCCCGCTTCCACCTCGCCCAGCTGCGGGCCCCCTAAGAAGAATATCTGGTTGATGCTGGTCATGCGCCCGCGGATGTAATCCGGTGTCTGCAGCTGGCGGATGGTGTTGCGGATGATCGCACTGACCGAATCGGAAGCTCCAATGAAGATCAATGCGATCACCGCGCCAAAGAAAGTACGTGACAGGCCAAAAAAGATCGTGGCTATCCCAAAGGCAACCACTGAGACCAGCAGTGTTTTGCCCTGGTGGCGGATCTCTTTGAGCTGCGAGATGATCGCAGCTGCCGCCATCGCCCCGATCGATTGCGCTGCTGACAACCAGCCGTATTCAACCGCACCCACATGCAGGATATCGCGGGCGAAGATCGGCATCAGCGTGTTGGCTGAGGAGAAGAATGTTGCGAAAAAATCCAGAATCATGCTGGATAAAATCACCGGCTGCCCCAGGATGAAGCGTATCCCTTCGGCGATATCTGCAAACTTGATCTGGATCCGCCCGCTGCCGCGCGTATGCTGAGGAATCGGCCCGATCAGCAGCAAGGCACCGATCACTGCCAGGAAGGTGATTGAATTGATCAGGTATGTGTAGTACTGCCCCCCATAAGCGATCACCAATCCGCTTAAAGCTGGCCCGACGATCGAACCCACCTGGAAAGCGATCGACTGCATGCTGAAAGCATTTGGCAGGTCTTCCGGGGGTACCAGGTTCGGAACCAAAGCCTGCCGGGCGGGCAGATCAAACGCTAACGCCGTGGCCTGGATGGCGGTCAAGAGATAAATCTGCCACAGGGTGATCTGCCCCTGGTATGTAAGCCAGGCTAACACTAACGCAACCACTGCCATCACGCTCTGGGTGACAAAGAGTATTGTCCGCCGGTTGGCTGAATCGGCTACCGCACCGCCGATTAGAGAAAATACGATCACCGGCAGAATGCGCGCCAATCCAATCCCTCCCAATGCGATCGGCTGGTCGGTTAGGATGCGCACATGCCACAGCAGTGCCCAGATCTGCATCTGTGATCCCGCCACCGAGATCGCCAACCCGATCCAGAGCAAACGAAATGATCGGTGATGCAGTGCTGGTGGTATATGTAGTGGCATAGTTAGCGGTCAGCAGCCCGGAATTTATGGATTAGGATTGGTCTTCGTTCTGAACCAGCTGGGATTGATTAATTTCCCCAATCACCAAAGGATAAGAAATCCTCGCTTAAATCATGATCGCTTAGTTTAGCGATCGGCGGCATCACCCGTTTAAAGTAGTTTCTCCTGATCAGTTTGATGACCGCCTTGACAAACTGTTCTGAAAATCCGGCTTCGATACATTCATGCGGAGAGAGACCCTGGTCCACCAGTTGGTATAGCAGCTGATCGACCTGCTCGTAAGTAAAGCCTAACTCGCCCTCATCAGTCTGGTCCTTCCACAAATCTGCCGATGGTGGTTTGGTGATGATCACTTCTGGTACACCCATTGCCCTGGCTAATTGCCGGACCTGGGTCTTGTACAGGTCTCCCAGCGGATTGAATGCACAGGCTGCGTCACCATACAGGGTTGTATACCCGAGCAGGAATTCAGTCTTGTTGCCGGTACCAACCACCAGGCCTTCAAAAGCCTGGGATTGATCGTACAGAACGATCATGCGCGTCCGGGCCATTGCATTCCCCCGCCGGATGTGGTCAGCAGCAGGAAATCGCTCAAACAATGGGTCAACCATGTCAGAGATTGGCAGGGTGAGGCCATTGACCCCCAGCTTATCGATCACCAGCTGGGCATGCTCGAGCGATTCAGGCGAGGAAGTCTCATAAGGCATGCGGACGGCCAGCACATTCTCTGGACCAAGTGCTTCGGCAGCCAGGTAGCCGGACAGGCTCGAGTCGATCCCACCAGACAACCCCACTACTGCCCTGGAAAAGCCAGCCTGGGTTACTTTGCTGTGGATGAAGCCGGTCAGGATTTTTCGGGTTAGTTCTGTATCAATGGATAAATCGCTTGTTTTATTCATGGGCAGGATGCTCCATCTGATTCTGACACCAATGTGCCAGCCTTAAATTGGTTGATGATGTCCCGGATGACATTGTAATCTGCCTCCCAGACAAAGGTTTCCGCCTTTTGCTGTGGGCTGTAAACCCGGCCTGGGGTGAGTAGATCCTCCGGGATATTGGTGAAGACCAGGTTGTCTCCATCCAGCTGCGGAGCAAGACAGGCCAGTTGGAGCAGCTGCTCAGGGCTCAGGTCCGTGAGAATGGCATCCTGAAATGCAGAGATAATCTGGGGGATTTTCGGCACTACCGCTGGGCTGGTGACCTTATCTTTTAAGGCACACAGGACCATATTCTGGTTGCTGGTGCGGGTGAACACATTGTACCGCTTGCGAATCCGGGAGAAGCGTAAGGCCTGATCACCGGTGAAATGCTGCTGCCCCGCATTGAAGTAACCCATATCTTCAGTCTTATCATCGACCGGCGTGCCATCCATATCGGTGGGCAGATAGATATCGATTCCGCCAACAGCATCGACCAGCTTCACGAAGGTCTGCATATTCACCGCACCATAATGATCAACTGTCAGGTCAAAGTTCAAATCCAGGGTCCTGGCCAGCAGTCCAGCACCGGCACCTGGGCCATCATAATAGCCCATTCCCGGGGTGCCGTAGAAATAAGCCTGGTTCAGCTTCCCGTGGGTGATACCGTATTTTTCTTCGATCTCAGGTATTTCTACCCACAAATCGCGCGGCAAATCCAGCACGGTCACCTTTGGGGTGACAAAGTCGACCCGCACTACCCGGATCACATCCGAGAGTCCGTATAAATAGTTTTCGCTGCCATCAATCCCCAGCGCCAAAACAATCATCTCGGGTGGACCGCCGCATAAAGGTTCCGCGGTTGCCGTGGGTGCCGTGGCCGCAGTTGCTTGAACGGATTCTGCAGTCTCCTCAGGATCGTTAGTAACCTCAGTGCGATCCGCTTGAGCAGCTGGGGGGGGTGTCGCTTCAGACTGGAGTGCTGCTGATGAGGTGGGTGTACGCGTCGCCAAACCCAATTCAGGACCTAGAGGCTCAGTCCAGCGCTGTTGAATTTGGGGGATAAAAATAACCGCCAGAACAGCCAATACCCCCAGCAGTACTGCACCGGTAATTAGAATAAGGTTTCGTTTGGAAGTTTGCATTTCGCAGTGTTAACAATCATCCTTTATTATTGAGCACCCTGTTCAGGATACTGCGAAGGGGGATTATATCACGCTCGGCGTAGCATGCCCTTATGGAGGTATCGCAAGGCAACCAGGGCTGCTGCGTTCAAGACGATTGCAGCCAATGCGTTGGGCAGGATATCGGGTATGGTTGCTGAAGATTCTCCGAAGAGAAATAAGGGTGTCGCTATTAATGCACCCAAAGCGCGTCCCAGCGATACGCTGGCAGCGGTCACCGCCATAACAGTCGCTCGTGCAGAGGGCATCACCTCGGTCATCATGGGAACACTGCTCACCAGGGCGTATTCAAAGGTCAGGTAGAAGAAGAACAAACCCACCACCGCTCCGGCTGTGCTCGATCCCAATATGGGTAATACCAGCGCGGCGAGACAATTCAACCCTAAACCTATACCAATGGCCAGTGGTTTTCCCAGGCGATCAGTGATGGCTGCTGCCAAGGATTCGCCCCCCAACTCAGACACCCCGATCACTGCTGCTGCAGCCCCCAGCGCAGCGATCATTAATCCAAATGAGTTTTCTAACCAGATCCCAAAAACCAGGTTAATAACTTCATTTGCTGAGCTCAGCAGCATTGCCATGGCCAACCCTGCTAGGACTGGAGGATACGCGAGTATCTTGCGGATGTTCGCTTGTAAACCCGCTGAGTGACCCGGTTGGACCTGATCATGGGGCACCATCCAGGCCAGCACACCGAAGGCCAGTAAACCAAACAAGGCTAGCACCGGGAATGGGGCCTGCCAGCCATATCTGGCGATCAAGAACCCCATCAATGGAACCCCCACCAGGAAGCTCAATGACCAGCTTAATTCAGTGATTGCCAGGACCCGTCCCCGGCGCTGATAAATTACCCGATCACCCAGGTAAGCCTGCATAGAGGGGTCATAAATATATTTTCCCAGCATGGATAAGATCAGAGCCGCCAGAAAGCCCGGGAAAGTCGGCCAGATCATGACCACGCTCAGACCAAGAATAAAAATCGCCAGGCCAAACAGCATACCGGTTTTTCGACCGCGGCTATCCCCAATAAATGCCAGGAATGGACCGAAGACACCGGTAAATGAACGCAGGGTCAACGCCAGGGTAATAGTGGGTAAGTCCACCCCCATTCCCCTGCCGAAAACTGCCAGGAAGGGATAGACCATGCGGTACATGGTATTAAGCACCACCCGTGTGGCAGTGAAAATTAATACCTGAAAACGGAGGCGATTCTTCAATTTGTTATCTACTGGGTGATGCAGCCGGGAATCTTCTTGAAAAGATGTCTGCAGGAGGTTGACCAGGTAGGAAATTCATTCAACGGAGGTCGCCTGCACCCGAGAGGGGTTGTTAATCCCATACCACAGGCGCGCCAGCTGCCAGGCAGCCAGCAAAGTTAATACCAATAAAAGCAGGAAATAAATCTGGATGCGCCAGGCCCCGGATCCGAATATCGGTGAGCCTGGGTGCATGACCTGGTCGGTGGTTTGCAGCACATACACCAAGATCACCACGTAAACCAAATTCAGGGCAGAAGCCCACGCGGGGTTCTCAAGTAAAGTGATCCCGATCTGCAGGATCAATCCGCCGATCGCAAAAATCATCGCCACCCGCCACCGCGGCTCAGACAGAAACAATCCATTCCAGTTGGTCTGCATCGCCCATAGTGATAAGGGCAGGTAGGTGATCCAGAAAACCAATCCGGTGCGCCCAAGCGCAAGTGACCAGTAATGAGCGGCATTCCGTCTGGTGATCAACCCAACCAAACCAACCGCAGCTGCTGCAAAAATACAGATCAAAGCAGCCCAAACCCAGGCTCCATGCAGATAGACCACCCGTACATTAGTCCCCAAGGATTTTTCAGCTGGACCCAGGGCGGTCACAACAATGATCGCCAGCAGGTTGAGCCCAAACCACAAGATTGGTGATTTCATGAATCCGCCAGCATGGGCATCTTGATCCCATGCCGTTTCGCGGCCGCAATTGCCTGGGGATAACCAGCATCGGCATGGCGAACAACACCCATGCCCGGGTCAGTCGTCAAAACGCGCTGTATGCGCTTAGCAGCCGCGGGAGTGCCATCTGCAACGATCACCTGCCCTGCATGCTGGCTGTATCCGATCCCAACGCCTCCGCCATGGTGGAAGGAAACCCAGGTCGCTCCGCCAACGGCATTAATCAAGGCATTCAGGATCGGCCAATCGCTGACCGCATCCGTTCCATCTAACATCCCTTCAGTCTCCCGGTTAGGTGAGGCTACCGAACCGGAGTCGAGATGGTCTCTCCCAATCACGATTGGGGCCTTGACCTTACCCGCGGCTACTAAATCGTTAAATGCCAGGCCAGCTTTTGCCCGTTCTCCATAACCGAGCCAGCATATGCGTGCTGGCAGCCCCTGGAATGGGATTTTTTCTCGCGCCAGGCGCAGCCAGCGATGTAGGTGCTGGTCATCAGGAAATAGATCCTTGATCACCTGGTCAGTCACGTAGATGTCTTCAGCTTCACCGGAGAGCGCCACCCAGCGGAAGGGACCTTTCCCTTCGCAGAAGAGCGGGCGGATGTAGGCGGGTACAAATCCAGGGAAATTAAATGCTTCCTTGAGACCGTGATCGTAGGCCCGCTGGCGCAGGTTGTTTCCATAATCGAAGACTTCCGCACCAGCACTTTGAAAAGCAAGCATCGCTTCGACATGTTTGCTCATCGATTCCATAGAACGGCGCTGGTACTCAACAGGATCGCTGGCGCGCAGGCTGTCCGCTTCGCTGACACTCAGACCAGCCGGAATGTACATGTGCACATCATGGGCAGGAGTCTGGTCAGTGACCACATCAGGAACTACACCTCTTAAAGCCAGCTCGGGATAAATCTCGGCCGCGTTGCCGATTAAGCCGATCGATTGGGGAATTTCAGCATCGACCGCTTCTTCCACCAACGTCATCGCCTCTTCGAGCGTATCCACCACCAGGTCAATATAACCGATTTCAAGGCGCCGCTTTGCCCGATCAGGGTCGACCTCCACCACCAACGCGACTCCTTCGTTCATGGTAACCGCTAATGGTTGTGCGCCACCCATGCCGCCTAAACCAGCCGTGAGGACAAACTTCCCTTTTAGTGAAGGCCAACCTCGTTGAAGTGCTAGCGAACCCAAAGTCTCATAAGTGCCCTGGAGAATCCCCTGCGTGCCGATATAAATCCACGAACCGGCTGTCATTTGCCCATACATGATCAGCCCTTGGGCAGATAATTCATCAAAGTGATCTTGGGTAGCCCAGTGTGGAACCAGGTTTGAGTTGGCGATCAATACCCGCGGTGCATCAGGATGGGTAGGGAACACCGCTACCGGTTTACCGGACTGCACCAGCAGGGTTTCGTCATCCTCTAAATTCTGCAAGCTATCCAGGATCGCATCATAGGCCTCCCAGGAACGCGCCGCTTGACCCCGCCCTCCATAGACCACCAAATCCTCGGGGCGCTCTGCGACCTCCGCATCCAGGTTATTCTGGATCATGCGGAAGGGTGCTTCGGTCAACCACGATTTGCAGTGTAGCTGGGTGCCCCGGGGAGCACGCACAACTCGTTTGTTTGCCATAAGCCGCTCCTTGATTAAAAAGAGATCCCCTCCCGGGTGGATTATACGCCGGAAGGGGAAATATTGCTAAAAAAAAATTAGAGCAGATAAGCTTATTCGATTGTCGGTCGTGGACGTTCTGGCAATGCGTAGATATATACATGGCGAGAATCGTAACGCTCAATCCGTCCAGCACGTTTCAGCATCTCGAGTTCATCATCCCGGATTGGGTGGCCAGCATCTTCACGATTGCTTGCCGAAAAATCACCGCTGAGAAGATCTTGAATCAGGTCATCGCCCCAATCAACAACCGGACTTCCATCATCCAGAACAAAAATCCATTGGCGATCGATCGGTACTCCACTTGGCATTACAAACCTCGCTTTGATACCATCATACCGCAAAATTCGGATTAGGAAGGCCGATCTGTGATAAACCTTATTATTTTGTTAGCTGACCAAAGCTGGTTGTTTGCCGTTCGTCTCAATCACTGTGAGGAAGGATGTGGTTTCCAAACGATTCACAAGTTCTGCTTGGGCATCACAGAATACCGGGCGCAGAGCGCAGGTTTCACCAAAGGTGCAGGCTGTACCATCAGCAACACACTCATTGAGTAAAATCGGCCCATCGATCGCTTCCACTACCTCAAGAAATGAAATCTCTTCTGGTGGTCGAGCTAAAGATACGCCACCTCGAGCACCGCGCGAAGTCTGAAGCAGTCCTGCAACAGAGAGTTGTGAGACGATTTTAGCTAAAAAGGAGGGCGGAATCTGTTGATTCTCAGCAATTATGCTGGTTGCTGCCCTTTTGCCCGTTCCAAGATTCGCCAGGTAAGCAACTGCACGCATGGCATAATCGGCTTGGCGAGTTATTTGCATAGTAATTTCATCCTTTTAGTTCACATAAAGTTTCTTTATCAGCGATATTTTAGAGTATTTTCGCCCGATTTACAAGTGACAGAGGTCATTGCAACAGGATGACCTTTTACGTGTAATTTTGTCTTATTATGTGTAATAAAAGCGTGGTAAGATCGTTATATATAGTGATGAAAATTAGGTATTTTCAACGCACTATGGGGAGGAAATAAGCGAAAAGCAAAGATTCGTCGAATTTTCGGCGTAATATTCCCCGCGATTTTATAACTGGCTGGTATATGGAGGAAATTTAATGAAGCGAATTTGTGTCATCGGTGTTGGTTATGTCGGGCTGGTAACCGCAGCCTGTTTTTCAGATCTGGGGAACCGCGTGGTCGCCTTGGATATTAGTGAAGAACGCATTAATGGTTTGAAACGCGGCGAAATGCCAATTTATGAGCCCGGATTAGAAGAACTCGTCGCGCGAAATGTGAGTGCCGGACGCCTGTCATTCACCACATCTTATCCGGAAGCCATTGAAGGAACAGAATTTGCCTTCATCGCGGTTGGGACTCCCTCCGGTGTGGATGGCGAAGCAGATCTAAGGCATGTGGCTGCAGTAGCCCGAGCTGTCGCTTCACATATGCGCGGCCCGCTGATCATCATCAACAAGTCCACGGTACCCGTGGGTACAGGCGACTGGGTCGCGGAGATTATCTCCAGCAACCAATCCCAACCCATTCGTTTCGCCGTTGTTTCCTGTCCAGAATTCCTGCGCGAAGGTTCCGCGATCAGCGATTTTATGAACCCCCATCGCACAGTTTTAGGCTCTTTGGATCATGAAGCAGCAGAGCGAGTCGCTCGCTTGCACCTGCCTCTGCGCGCCCCGATTGTGATCACCGATCTGCGCACTGCCGAGATGATCAAATATGCCTCCAACGCATTTCTGGCAACCAAAATCTCCTTCATTAATGAGATCGCCAATATTTGTGAGGAACTGGGAGCGGACATCAAGGAAGTAGCCGTGGGCATGGGTTACGACAAGCGCATCGGACCATTCTTTCTGGATGCTGGCTTGGGTTACGGTGGCTCATGTTTTCCAAAGGATGTTAAAGCTCTGGCATATATGGCCGCGGAGAAAGGTCGCCACCCGCAGCTGTTAAATGCCGTCATGGAAATCAACAACGACCGGCGACCGATGGCTGTAGATCGATTGCAGGAAATGCTCGGTGATCTGGATGGATGTACGATCGGTATTCTGGGATTATCATTCAAGCCAAATACAGATGACATGCGCGATGCACCCTCGGTCGATATTGCAAAATCCCTCCAAGAGCACGGTGCCACGGTACGCGCTTTTGATCCAGTTGCCATGTCAGTTGCAGAACCGCTGTTGCCTGGCGTTGAAATGGCTGAGGATCCGTACTCTATGGCTGCAGATTGTGATGCCTTGCTGGTTATCACCGAGTGGAATGAATTCAAGCATCTGGATTTAGAGCGCGTTCGGGGCGTAATGAAGCAGCCGGTAATTTTCGATGGTCGTAATATTTACGAACCGGAAATATTACGCAGCCTGGGCTTCAATTACCGCGCTTTCGGTCGCGGTTACAACGGGCACACTTTAGAGATCGAGCATGAAGAAGAGGTGATCGTCGCACCAGCTTAGCATTCGCTGATCCGGGGCTCACCAAGCTCGCAAAACTGTGCTATAAAAGGGCACGGGAACCACTTACTCCACCGGTTCCGTGCCTTTTGATTTATCTATGAACCCTGAACAACCACCTCTCTGTGATTATGAAGGCTCAGACTACCAGTCCTCTTTCTGGGATTCAGGTGGTCGCGAGTACGAGGATCAGGTCGAAGCGCTCGCCCTGCACCGCTTGCTTCCCAAGTCTGGCCAACTGATGCTGGAGATCGGCGCCGGGGCTGGGCGCAACACTCCCCGCTACCAGGCTTATCAGCGCGTGGTTCTGGTGGACTACTCAGCCACCCAGCTCCAGCAGGCTCAAGCCAACCTGGGTATCAGTGACCGTTATACTTATGTCGCCGCGGATGTCTACCGGCTGCCTTTCGTGCCCGGGGTCTTCGATGGCGGCACCATGATCCGCACCCTGCACCACATGGCAGAACCCCAACTCGCCTTGCAGCAAGTCCGCCTTGCCCTCCAACCAGGAGCTACCTTCATTCTTGAGTACGCCAACACACACAATCTGAAAGCCATTCTTCGCTACGCCTTGAGGCGCCAGTCTTGGAGTCCATTCTCAACCGAAGCGGTCGAATTCACCCAGCTGAACTTTGATTTCCACCCCAAATCCATCCGCAGCTGGCTGCAGAGCAGTGGCTTTTCTATTGACCGCCAGCTGACCGTGTCCCACTTCCGTTTAGGGATCATCAAGCGCTTGTTTCCCCTGGACATGCTGGTTAAGCTGGATGGCATCGCCCAGCTCAGCGGCGATTGGTGGCAGCTTAGCCCCAGCGTTTTTGTAGCCACATCCGCGGTCGGCGATACGCCTATCGCCCCCCCAGGGGCAATGTTCCGCTGCCTGGTTTGCGACCAGGCTGATTTTGAACAAACCCCAACAGCCCTCACCTGTCGCAATTGCGGTCAAATCTGGGCATGTGAAAATGGGATCTACGATTTCCGTATCAAGTGAAGAGCGGATCTAGATCTTTTCCAAAACCCAGAAATGGGATAGACCGAATAACCGGGCGGGTGAGTTTTCCAAATCCTGTAATATCCCCCGAATCAAACGTCCAAATGTCGGCGTACGAGCAATAATATTGTCGTAGGCACCAAAAATAATCTGGCGCTGCACTATCCGCACAGGCAGGTCAGAGAATAAGGCCTTCAGATCTTTGCTGTAGTAAATGCGCACATGCGGTGCCAGGCGATCTCGATATTTTCGCGGCAGGTAATTTACCAGTGGTATATTGCCAAAATGGTAGCTGCCTCTCCAGTAAATACCATGGGTTTCAAAAGGATAACCCCGGTTGGGAACGAAAAT
>JALHTN010000125.1 GCA_022865865.1 Anaerolineales bacterium | reverse complement strand
TGTTCAGCAATGGAAGGAATTCCAGTTCTCCAAGTACGCTGCTGGTGGGAATCTGACTGCAGCAAGATGAGCAATAACGTCCAACGAGGAGGAACGCGATGGTAGATAAAGAACTTCAACTAGATGATGGATCACGGGTGGGAGTGATCGGTGGTGGTCCAGCAGGCTCGTTCTTTTCTATTTTTCTCTTAGATTTGGCGGAGCGCATGGGTATGGATATCCAGGGGGATGAAGAGCAAGAGATCCGTTTGGGTGTCCGGGGAGAAGGGGAGTTCTTTGGCGAGATGGCTATCTTTGACCGGGATGTCCGCTCCGCGACGGTGCGAGCCTTAGGCGATGCGCGTGTGCTGACGGTAGATAAGAAGAATTTCATGCGCCGGGTACACGAGGACCCATCATTGGCTTTCCGCCTGGTGGAGACCATGTCCCGCCGGATCAGGGAGCTTGGAGAAGAGGTGGCGCGCCTGCAAAACGCCAGATAAATCGATTTTAAATTGATTCAAGGTACAACCCGATCATTGATCGGGTTGTTTTATTTCTGCATGAGAAGCGCGGTACCAAGCAGTTCGTATTTTTCAATACGGAGTAGGGTCAGGATCCTACAAGTCGGCAAATACTTCCTGGAGAGCGTAAGCTGCGCCGATCATGCTGGGGCCAGTATGGGCACCCAAAACAAGCGAGATATGCCCATCGGGGAGCCAGGTGCAGTCAAAGGTCTTATCAATCTGTTCTTTCAGCATTGAAGCGCCTTCGAAGTTGAAGGAATGCAGAACTTGAACCCGCAGTGCTGAACCTGGTGGATACTGCTCACTGATAATATTAACCAAACCCTGAACGGCGCGCTTGAAGGTGCGTACCTGCCCAATCTGGACATAGGTGCCGCCAACTTTTTCTACCCCAATCATTGGTTTGATATTTAATATCGAGGCGAGCAAGCCTTTCATATGGCTGATGCGACCACCATGAATGAGGTATTTCATCTCATTGAGGGTATAGATGCTGTCGCTGGCGGCACTGATGCACTCCACCAAGGATTTGACTTCATCGATCTCCAAGCCCTTTTTCACCGCCCTGGCGGCGGCCTCAACCTGCCACCCGGCAGCTGCGGACAAGGTCTTTGCATCGATTACGGTGATATTCGCCTCAGGCAGCATCTGGGCGGCGGCAAGCGCGGAGTTGTATGTGCCGCTCAAACCCGATGAGATGTGGATCGACAATATATCCTGATCATATTCAAGGATTTTTCGGTAGGTATCCGCAAATTCGCCAGCTGATGGCTGCGAAGTGGTTGGCATATCCTCAGTTTCTGCTAGCATGGGATAGAACTCTGCTGGCTGGATATCGACTCCCTCCCGGTAGGTTACATTATCTAGTGAAACATTCAGGGGGACAACGTGGATATTCAGGTCCTGCTGTTCCTCCTTCGAAAGACTGATATCTGTGCCGCTATCGGTCACAATTTGCATTCGGAATTCTCCTTAGTGATTTTGAAACCCAAATTTTAATGGACTATTTCAATAAGCGATTATCTGCCTGGTATGAGGTTCCTCTGTGATTATGTCGCTTTGTTAGTTAAAGGTAACCACGGCCTGGGGATAGAATGAAAAATGCCGTATATAGTTTATCATTATCACACTAGTTCGGTAAATTAATTGGACAGATATAATCGTCCAATTAATAAAATTTTCTGAATTTCGAAATGTGGAACTAGCTCTACAGAACTTGACCTGGTGGGGAAAGTGCTTTTCAAACAAACCACAAGCTGGGTTGACCCAACATAGTAAGTATATTAGAATAGCCCTACTTGCCCTCGTAGCTCAGTGGATAGAGCATTTGCTTGCGGAGCAAAGGGCCGTGCGTTCGAATCGCACCGAGGGCGCCTCAAACACTCCGATGATCATCACTCGGAGTGTTTTTGTTCATTATGAGGCTGATGCCAGAGCTCCGCTGCAGCTATTTTTATGCTAGACTGGTAGCTGAGGAAATGGATAACTATCATGACGATGCCACTGGTAGTAACGAAGGTCAAAGTGCCGCCCGTTCGTGAAAACCGGGTTCTGCGGCCGCGACTTCTGGAACAGTTAAAGGCAGGTTTAGGACGTAAATTGACTTTACTCTCCTCTCCTGCGGGCTTTGGGAAAACCACGCTCTTGAGTGAATTCGCAGTCGAAGGCGACCGCCCTGCAGCCTGGTTTTCGGTCGATGAGGAAGATGATGATAGCAATCGATTTTTATCGTACTTGATTGCATCACTGGAGACAATTGACCAGGGTTTTGGGGAATCGATGTACCCATTGCTCCAGACACCCAAGCCAGAACGCATTGAAACTCTGTTAGCCGTCGTTATCAATGAGATCGAAGCTGCATTCCCCCCTTTTGTCCTGATTATCGATGATTACCATCTGATTTCATCACCAGACATTCACCAGGCAATAGCCTTTCTGATCGAGCATCTACCCGAGCAAATGCACATGGTGATAGCCACGCGTGCTGATCCACCATTAGCGCTATCTCGTCTACGGGTGCGTGCGCAGCTGTCTGAAATACGCGAAAACGACCTGCGCTTCAGCAATGCCGAGGCAGCAGAGTTCCTCAACCAGGTGATGGAACTCGACCTTGCCGATGAGCAGCTGGCTGTGATGGAGCGACGAACTGAAGGTTGGGCCGCAGGTTTACAGCTGGCAGCACTTTCGCTGCAGGATCAGCCGGACAAAGAGCGATTTGTCGAGGCTTTTGCTGGAAGCAACCGCTACATCCTGGACTATCTTGGTCAGGAGGTGCTGGACCACCAGGA
>JALHTN010000124.1 GCA_022865865.1 Anaerolineales bacterium | reverse complement strand
CGATACTGCGTAGACGAGGATTCTCACGCTGCGCAGGCAGTACCTGGTAGATTGCATAAGCGATTAAACCAACATATATCAATCCCCAAATGGAAAATACATATCCAGCTGGAACGAAGAAAACCTGGAAGCGATCGGAAATCGCTCCTGTGTTCAAGCCGTTGAGCGGTAGGGCGTTAGCCAAAATATTGAAAATGATTGTGGTAAAAGCTGCAATTAAAACGAGTATTTGTCTTACGATGTCTCTGGTCATCCTATTCTCCTCCATAGATTATTATTTTTACATATTATATGGCTTATTGCCCAAGAATTCGATTTGGCTGTTCCTAAAATCCGTGCTGCTGTCCTTGCCAGGGTGGATCAATCCTAGCCTTGAATTCTTCAACACTGGGGCCATTTAAATTTTGGAGTCTCCACATGCCATACAGGTAACTAGTGATTAATAATATGATCAATGCTGGCCAACCCGCGAGCAGCTGTACGATACCCAATGTGCCAGCAGCCTGCTGCTGGTATAGACTGAATTGGATCGTCGTTCGGAGTCCAAAGAAAACAGCCCAGGCGATGGTTACTTCGCTGTAGGCAGGACGGACCCTTGGGTGCCAGTACCATTCCAACGGCCAGCGGCGAGTGATATAGCTGGTCCAGGCCACCATGGGGCGTTTGACAAGCACACTGATTAAGCAGGCCAAAGTGGTCAATGCTCCGGAGATGATTCCGGGTAGAAAATATCCCTGCGCGCCGCCCACAAATCTAGCCAATAATCCGGCAATAATGACTGCAGCAATCCCCCCCAATGCGTATTTCACGGGTTCCTTGCGAAGCAAACGATACGTGCCAATCAGTACCGCTGCCAACAGGGCACCCAAGATCGCAATTTCATAGCGAATAGCGGCATTTAGAATAAGAAATATGATGGGTGGCAGTATAGAATCCAGCCACCGTCTCCGTACAAACACGACCGTTCGCAGCTCAACTATGAGCTCTTCGGAGCGGTTCATTTTTATTTCAGGCCTGTGCCTTATTGGGGACGGCATGCTTTCCCATCCAAAACCGCTGCCAATCCCCATCGCTGGTTTGTAAAGTGATCAAGGTATACAACGCACCGGTGAAGAAGCCCAAGGTCATCATGAAAAAGACCCAGATGATGGCGCGCAGCACGGATTTCTCCCGGTAAATAATCCAGCCCGAAAAAAGTGTGAATCCTGCATAAAGATCTACCAGCGATACAATTCCCCAGGGATTTGAGAGCAGCTGGGCTCCATCTGCGAGAAAACCTCCTGCAGTGAAACCATAAATCAAGACAGCCGTCATCGCTAGCAGACAGACCAGGGCGACAAATTTGGCGATTCTCATTCCATCTCTACTTTTAATAAATACTTACCAATTGTTGTCATTCGAATTAAAGTACCAGGATGATTCCGAATACCACTTCAGTAATCACGCTGATTACATTGGATTGAACCACGGATTTATCGATGAACATGGAAACGGTCCTTACCGCAGCTACAACCAAATAGGCAATCCCTAATGTCAGGTAAGCAGCCGGATCGTTGAGCAGCAGGACAGCTGCCCCAAGTCCGATAAAAAAACCACCCAGGACAGCCCGTATTTCGGTTAACCCTCTCCCGCCATTCACCTCTAGACCAGTGAAGCCCCGGACCTTAAGCGGCCAAAACAATGAAACTGCCCCGGTCAGTATAGTGGCAATCGCAGCGATGATTTTGAGGATTTCAAGAATGGTCATCATATTTTCCTTTCTTCGTGTTTATTGTTTACTGTATTGGTTTTCTTGGGAAACCAGGGGATAAAAGCGCTGGTTATCGCCACGTATTCCTGATAACCAGGTTTGGTATCTTTCAAGGTTTTCTCCAGCATAGCGACACCAGAGACATTGCGCAGCAGCAAGGTCATCAATATGGGGCTGAAGATCGACCAGAAACCACCTGCGGCAGCTGCCGTCAGGTAATAGCCCCACCACTGCGCCGCGTCGCCAAAATAATTCGGGTGGCGAGTATAGCGCCAAACGCCTGTGTTAAGCAGCTTGCCTTTATTGTCTGGATTTGCCTTGAAGCGGCTCAACTGCCAATCTCCAACGGCTTCGAAGAAGAATCCGATTCCCCAGGCCAGCAGACCCAGGTAATCCAGCCAGATCAGCCTGGCAGGTGTGGGGCTGAATTGGGCAGCTAAGAGGGAGATCGAGATGATCCACATCAGCAATCCCTGCAGAACAAATACTTTGAAGAAGCTGAACCACCACCAGTTCACCCCCGATTCCTCCCGCCACTTTTGATAGCGGAAATCTTCACCATGACCCCAATTGCGCACCAGGATGTGGATGGAGAGCCTGAGTCCCCAGATGGTGGTTAATCCAGCAATTAATAATTTGCGGGTGATGAACCCATCCGGGGTGAGAAAGAAATAGATCCAGGCCGTGATCACAAAGCCAGTACCCCAAAATATGTCAACAATGCTGGCATCTTTGAGCCAGAGGCTGAGCAGCCAGAGCGCCACCATCATGCCCAGGATTACCAGTGCAGCGATCCCATAGATCGATAATAAAGCGGTCAATCTTGCTCCTTTTAAAAATCTATCTGTTGGGAATTGATATGGGCGATAAATTCGCTGCGGGTCTTGTCATTATCCCGGAAAGCGCCCAGCATCTTGCTGGTTTTCATTTTGGCATTGGTTTTTTTCACACCCCGCATCATCGAGCACATGTGCATACCTTCAACGACGACTGCGACACCCTGCGGCTGCAGTGTTGACTGCAGGAAATTCGCGATTTGGGAAGTCATCTGTTCCTGGATCTGGAGTCTACGGGCGAACATATCGACAATGCGGGGGATTTTACTCAGACCAATCACTTGTCCATTGGGGATATAGCCCACGTGGGCTCTGCCATAGAATGGCAGCAGGTGGTGCTCACAAAGACTGTAGAAATCAATATCTTTGACAACGACCATCTCATCATAGTCTACATCAAAAACTGCTCCATTGATCATCTTTTCAGGATCAATGTGGTAACCCGCAGTCAGTTCGTCAAACATGCGCGCCACCCGCTGGGGGGTTTTCATAAGACCTTCCCGCTGGGGCTCTTCGCCGATATTTTCCAAAATGTTATAGACGGAGGCCTCAATATTAATTTGTGCGCGCCGTTCTGGTGTGGGCGGCAGATTCAATTGAGTTTGCTGTGCTTCATCTTCCATCAATAAGAGGGGGTATTCCAGTAAGGTCATTTTCATATTCCTTTCTCAATAATATATTTCTTTTTTAGTTTTGGGAAATGCATGTAAAGCCAACCGCGCCAGGACCAAGATGGGCTCCCAAGACAGGTGTGACATCGACAGATAAAGGAGCATCTTGCTGTGGAAAGAGATATTGGGCTTTTTCCCACAAAGCATGGGCCTCATTTCTGGCATTGGTATGCACCAGGGCTATTTTTTCAAGGGGACGTAATTCCGCTGCTAACTCGATCAAACGCTGAAGTGCTCTTTCTTTGGTGCGCACCCTTTCAGCTCCTGGGGTTCCAGTATGCATGGTCAGGATGGGCTTGATCTGAAGCAGGCTGCCCAAGCCTGCCATCACTGAATTCATGCGTCCGCTACGCTTGAGAAATTCCAGCGTATCCAGAGCCGCGAAGACATGGGTGCGGGGAGATTGCTGCTCCAGCAAATTAATGATATCTTCCAAGTAAAGCCCATTTTCCGCAGCTTGAGCAGCTGCCAGAGCCTGGTAGCCAGTGCCCAAGCTGAGCTGACCCGAATCGTATACGGTTACTGGAATACCTTTAAATTGCTCAGCAGCCGTTTGGGCCACGTCCACCACAGCACTTAAACTGGAAGAAATGTGGATGGAAATAATCTCATCAGCACCTGCTTCCATTAACTGGTTATAAACAGCATGGAACTGGTCGATGCCAGGTGCAGCAGT
>JALHTN010000123.1 GCA_022865865.1 Anaerolineales bacterium | reverse complement strand
TACTGTATTAACAAATGCGGATTTGGCGACCGCGTTGGCGATGCCCAGCTCGCTGATGCCGCGCAGAATACCACAAGAGCAGGTGCAGCAGTTGCAGATATAAGATTCGCCGTGCTGGTTGTTGCTGACCGAGTGCACCAGACCGGCTTCCGCCGCGATCTGAAGGGTATCCAGCGCTTCTTCCAGGGATAAAGCGCGGATATAAGAGCTGTTATCGAAAGCCCCCGCGTTCTGGTTGAGCATCATGCAGACTTCAACGGGGTGATCGCAGGGATCGCCGATCAGGGCTTTTTGCTTGCGGCAAATGCAGTCCACCACGCCCCAAGCGCTGGCATTTTTAACAATATCTGAGGCACTTTCGTATGGACGGATCTGCATGTCAACCTGGACGCTCTCGCCAACCGGGATGACACGGTGGACGGCGGGTTCAATATTGAGCACGCTACCAAAAGACTGCTGGTAGTAACTTTCGAAGAGCTGGGCCATTTCAGCATCTAAGGACTCAACCTGCATCTCGTAGATGCCGACCACGAAAGGCAGCAGCCCATAACCGAGGCCACCTTCAATGCGCCCGGCGTTGATCAGGCCGCGCTTGGCCATGCTCTTCAGCATGTCGCGCACTTCTTGATGGTCGCCGCCGGTTCGTTCGGCGATCTGGCGGGAATTTTCCAGGGTAAGCCGCAGCAAAGAAGCCAATTCAGCCTCCTGCGGGGTGTAAAGCCTTTCCAATAATTTTATTTCCAGGCCGTCTGGACTGGGTGGGTACCCGTTGGGAAGGCTGTCCAGGCGCCGCGCCAGCAGCTGGTAGGGATTAGGTGGCATGTCTATTCTCCTTTTGTTGCGAACTTAATCAAGAATAACGGAAGTGAGGGGGGTGCACAAGTGATAAATGTCCTTGGTTGGTGATCAAAAAGCTGCATAGGACGAATCGTAAGATTTGAAGTATTGATCGCATCTTAAACCAATGGTGTCCTGCATATGAAAGAAGGTAAACACAAATCGAAAAAGCCGAAACAAACACGGCAACTGCGGCATGATGAAAATCGCAAGCGCCAGAGGTTTATCCAGGCAGGCATTGTTGCCCTGGTATTACTCCTGGCAGCAGGATATTTCCTCTGGCCGCGGCCGCAAGCGCTGGCGGTTAGCCCGGATCGCCTGAACGATGATCCATTCCTGGGTGCTGACGATGCTCAAGTAACGATAATCGAGTACGGTGATTTCGGATGCCCTTCCTGCCGGGCTTGGCACAATGCCGGAATCCTGGACCAGATTTTAGCCACTTATGGGGATCAGGTACGTTTTGTGTGGCGGGATTTCCCGGTGATCACCGCCTTTTCACCAGAGGCGGCACAGGCTGCGCAGTGTGCCTATGATCAGGGACATTTCTGGGAGTATCACGATCTGCTGTTCGAGCGGGCTGCTTCACTCCGGGTGGGGGATTTGAAGAGCTATGCCAACGAATTGGGGCTGGATAGGGCTTCTTTTGACCGGTGTCTTGACTCCGAACAGCACCGGGCGACGGTGGAGAAAGACCTGGAGGAGGCTTTCGAGCGACGTCTACCCGGCACGCCCTCATTCCTGATTAACGAGCAGCCACGTGCCGGACCACCAAATTTCCAAACATTGCAGAGTTTGATTGAGGCAAACCTGAACCAGTAAACTGCCAGCCGGAATCATGCTTGAAGATAGTTTGATTGCTATATACAAATTCCCGCCCCCGAAAAAGGGCGGGAATTTTTGTATCTTAGTAAATCTTATAGACCTGAGTGAGTCTGATAAGAAGCACTCAATGAGTTGTATTGTTGTAAAACCAGTTGTAGCTGTAGTATCCAGATGAACTCTCCAGGCGGATGGCAATGCTGTCCAGGCCTCGCAAGGCGGGAGGGATTGTATAGGTGGCGGTAATGGAGCCCCCAGTTCCCGAGTAGGTTTCAGCTGCTTTGATCCCAGCGACACCCTGGGAGCCAAACCTGCCCATCGTGACCCTAAAATCCTGGTGGGGCGGAAAATTGAAAGTTTTTATGGAAACCTGCTTATTTCTGGTCACGCCGGTGATGACGAAGGTTGGAATGACAGTTGAATCGGGTTCTGGCTTCGTGCTGGGTGGGGTGGTGCTGGGAATGCACAGAACCTGTCCTGCGAAAATGCGGTTCGGGTCGACCAGATTGTTAGCCTGGGCGATAGGTTTCCAGGTCAGGTTATAGAGCAGGCCAACCCGGTAGAGGGTCTCGCCCCACTTGATGGTGTGATAGGCTGCGCACCCAGCTGCCGTCGTGGGTTGTGAGAGCCCATCCGGTCGTGCAGGGAAGGTTCCTGCTGGAGCATACCAGTCTGATAGGTCGATATCCTGGATGGTGTCACCGGCTGTGACAACTACCGGCAGTAATGAATGATCGCTGCAGGAAGCACCCAACCCGCAAGTGACATATTTTGTATAGCCAGCTGCAAAGTCATCTCGGAAAGCAAGCACATGGTAAATCCCCGGATCGACTTCGATGGCATAGGAAAATTGATCTGCCGGTGTCTCGATCGAATAGTAGGTCGAGAAGCCATTATCTATGCGGATGGCGAAGATGGTTAATTCCGGGATGCGCTCACTGGGGAAGGATAACTTGCCAGTGATCACCCCAATTGTAGAGGATTGGTCAAATGACGAGCTGCGTATTTTGGATGGGGTTTCTGCCGCTGATAGTTTATCGGAATTGACCGAGCCTGCATTGGCTTTGATAGGCTGCAGTTGGAAATATACAGTCACTGCAAAAACAAACGATAGTATGATTAAGATGAGTCTCGATTTCTGGGTAGAAAACATGGCAACCTCCGTTAGATTAGTTGAATTACTATCTAAGGAGATCATAAACTTTTCGTGTGGCAGGGGGATTTCAAGACTGTTGCAGGTAGGTCACGAGGAGTAACAATCTGGTAACAAGAGAGGATGAAGGAATTTAAGCGAAATATCAACGATGATATTTCATTGAGCAACTTAAACAAATTGTAGTAACGAATTAATTCGTTACTACAAT
>JALHTN010000122.1 GCA_022865865.1 Anaerolineales bacterium | reverse complement strand
CCTTTGCGCACCATTGAGGAGATCAAGAAACCAATGCTCAAGCTGACCAAGGCGAGCATAAAAGCTAGCAAAACCATCAGCAGGTAGAGGTTGATCTCAGCACTGCCGCCTTGCAGTGCGATGAAGACGCCGCTGATGCCAAAGCCAAGCACCAAAGCCGAGAACAAGGCGATTGCCAACCCCAAATATTTACCCAATAGGACTTCGAGTTGTGTGACCGGTTGGGCAAGAAGGTAAAGCAGTGTGCTGCGCTCACGTTCACCGGCCAGGCTGATGGCACCCAGGGTGAGTCCCATCAAGGGGACGATCAAGAGCACAATATTAATGATGCTGGCTGCGGTGCGTCCAAACCCAGCCAGTCCGTAATCCCCAAGACCAGTCATTCCCAACCAGGCCAGGGCGAGAGACAGAGCGGTGAAGACGATCACGTAGATCAGGTACCAGCGGTTCCGCCGGGCATCCTGGAGTTCCTTCAGGGTGATTGTGATCACATTTTTGAAATCAAGCATAATTTACCACCTAAGATCCATTGAGCTGTTCGACTTCGAAATCAACGACTTGAATACCAGCCTGGGAGAGCAGGTTTAAAGGACGGCCTTTCTCCCCGGGTGTGACCAATCTAAAATGATTATTGAGTACTATAAAATGGCATGGAAAGATGCGGGTATTATTGACCTGGGTGCATTGAATGGGGTATTTTGCTATGCTGACCTTGATCGCATTTTTGGTTTATAAATTCCTTTGTCAGGAGAATTAATTAATTAATTTTGGGGGATTAATGGATTGCCATGGATTTTGAACTATTAACGTGGAAGCAGATGCCGTCATCGTTCAGGAAAGCATGTGAAATCCGTGGCCTTGTGTTGCTCAATAGCTGGGTGGAGGATCTGTATGGCTTTCACCTTTCAGTAAGGCAGCGGTTCGGGTTGATCAGGGTGAATTTTGAGGGAGCAGAAGATCCAGGGTAAACTTGCTCCAATTCGCAAGCCATTTAACGAGAAAACCGCTGGTCATGAATCCAGCGGTTTATTGTTGATCAAAATGTTCTCTGTTCGTTAGTCTGCTTTCTTGAGCAGGGGCAGGCCGTTCTTGTTTTCGACAACCTGGTAACCTGCTGGCACTGCATCCAATCCACCTTCCGGTTTTTCTTCCTTGGCGAAGTAGTACAGCCAGGAGGACTTGCCGCTATTGGTGATGCGTTCCTTTCCATGCAGATAATAGGTGACACCTTTTGCGTTAACGTGACTATATGCCATAACAATCTCCTTTGGTAATTATAGGATGAGTAGACATCTGGATGGATAATTGCCCCTGATGT
This sequence comes from Anaerolineales bacterium, assembly GCA_022865865.1. Next base: position 416 of record JALHTN010000122.1, on the reverse strand, counting down.
CGAGAAGGATTTACACACTTACTTTACCCGAATATCGCTAATAAATCAATACTGGATGGGGACTAATTATATCCTAAATATTTTACATAAAAGAAAATTGAATCAATGTAATATGTGGTTATTATTCTTCGTTCATCCCCCACATATTGGGCATAAGTCTGGGAAAAGAGATTAATCTCTTTGATTGACAGGAGGTGGAATGATTGAGCGTTTCCGAATTGAATTCTGTCACCTTCTAGTAAATCGAACTCGGATGCGGGTGCCAGAACAAACTTGTAACAAATAGGTTTTCTTCAGACTCAAAAAACACACATCGAATAAATAGGCGGTGAGCAAAAATTGCTCGCCCACCGCCAGGAATTCGAACGTGATGGCGATTGAATTAGCCAAACAAAGCTAACCCGCCAAACCCAATT
>JALHTN010000011.1 GCA_022865865.1 Anaerolineales bacterium | reverse complement strand
GATACTGCAACCTATGATTTACTCGAGATAGAGGACTTCTGGAGGGGAAAGATGCATTACCGCATCCGTTTGGATGATCGCCAGGCCTTGGCCTGGTCCGATCTGCCGGGAGATTTCTTCAGGTCGATTTCCGATGATGTAGAAGTCCGCACCTGGGAAAGTGATTATCCGCTTGGGCGCCACTCAGATGACCGGGTCTGGATAATCTCTACTTTTCCGCCCCCTGGTGCAAGCTTGACAGGCTCAGTTACTGCCCATGTTGAGCTCGGATACCGGCTAGCGAGTGTTGAAAAAGCAGCTATTAATATCGGGGGTTTAAATTGGAGCGGTCATGACACCAGGGTAAACCTCGATGTCGAAAGCGTGCCTGTTGAGGCAGGTGAAGGAACGATAGAAATGGACTTTGTGGTTGACACCAGCGAACTGGGTGATGGTTGGTGGGTAATCCGGCCTACCTTTCGGGATGTCCTTGGAATTAACCGAGGAATTGCCTGGAATAGCTTCGGTAATCCAATAGGCATCTACCCGGAATGGTGTGTGCGCTGTCAGGACGAGTCTCCGACACCATGAATTAGAGATCATTTCGCATCCTAGCCAGACCGAATATGACCCGCTTAGAATTGTGGTAGACAGTAATCCATTAAAGTAAGCTGCATGACCTTTAGGCAAAGGAAATCATACTGGATGGATTAGACAGATTCATTTATTGGTGATGAATTTTGCCGCTAATCCATCCCTAAATTCAGCACCAAAAAGCCAATCAACTGCTGGCATCTGAATCAACACCAAGGTGCTGCCAGGATACCACCACTGGCTGCACCCTGTACACTCACGATGAAACCCAGTTTAATAAGCAGGAGATGTTGTGCGATCTAGAGCGATCGTACAAATGCATTCAGGGATTCTGCAACTTCAACTAGCTTGAGGCAGCCTACTGAATCCATTTCTGGGCAGCTTGCAGTGCCCGAAGCATAAGATCCTCAAGATCTGGATTCTGGGCTTGCTCAACCTGGTGTAACTTCACATGTCTGTGAACCTTCCCTTTTCCCTCCATCAGGCTTTTTGGGTCATCCAATACTGCACCATTCACAATTCCAAGATTGCCCCAATTACTTTGGGGAGATATGATAAAAACCAGCTCTTTATAACCGCTCCCAAAACCAAATCCTATGTTATCTCCATCTTCTGAAACTACAGCTGCTGGGAAAATGCGCATTATCAAGTCCAGGACCTGATCTGCGATCTCCAAGACTTTGGGTTGAAGTTCAGGAAATTTTCTCTCAAGGTCAACAGTGTCCATCAAATTCCTTGAATGGAGCTAAGAGATTTTGAATTTAGCGGCACACAAAATCCATTTTAACACCATTCTCCAGCAGAGATTGTTTATCATCAAGTCGTCTGGATATATAATAAGGGAAGTTGCCATTCGATTTTTTGTAAAGTGATTTGAAAGAAAAGGAGTGGAGCCTTCTGATGCTGCTCGTCGTTCTGCTGGGCACATAGGATGTGAAGGAAAGGAGAATTTATGGGAGAGAAGCTGAGCAAGGTTGTAGAAGGGTGGACCGGACCTGGACGCAGCGATGGGGTGATTGAACCGCTGGCGCTGAAAGACGATGGGCTTTATTCGGACATAAACAAAAAAGGTCTGTATGAATGGTGGTATTTTGATGCCCATCTGGATAGCGGTCACACGATCGTAGTCTTTTTTCATGCTTCAAATCCCAATCCGGGTAGGACCGGGAAGATCGGCATAGAATTCATTCTTATCAGCCCAGAAGGTCAAAGAAAACAAGATTTCTTCGTTTATGATATGTCGGAATTTTCAGCAGCTCATGACAAACCGGAGGTCAGGATTGGTAGGAACTCGATCAAGGTGGTGCAGCAGGAGGGCGAGCTGCCAGTTTACGAGATTTTCGTAGAAGAGCAGGATCTTGGCTGCCATCTTAAATATACGGCTGAGGTGAATGGGTGGAAACCCGGATCGGGTATTTCTCAATTCGGGGATCTGGGTTTTATGGGCTGGGTGGTCCCCTTCGCCCGGGCATCTGTGGAAGGGACAATTTCAGATGGGGATAAGACAACACAGGTAACCGGTATTGGTTACCATGACCATAATTGGCTTAATTTCCAGTTCCAGAAGATTATTGATTTTTGGATGTGGGGGCGAATCTATTCAAAGAACTATACAGCTGCCTACGCATACATCCAGTGCAATGAAAAAGTAGATCACCACGCGGTGAAGGTGCTGATGCTGGCTGAGGGACAGGAGGTGATCCTCAGCACGGGAGAATTTGATTTCATCAAAGAAGATTATGAATATAACTCGAGTGCGAAGCATCACTACCCCAGAAAAATTATCATCCGGGCTCCAGAAGAGCTCGAGGCAGCTCTCCAGGTAAAAGAGGTCCTGGAAGCACAGGACATGCTTGATAATTTCAACCCGCTTTTGAGGTTCGCCGCCAAGAATATCCTGCGGATCAAACCGGGATATTTCAGGCTTGTCTCCGATTTCGAGCTGGAAGTCATCCGTGGGGGGGAACCCCTGAAGGAAGTGGGGACGACCATGCATGAGATCGTCATGTTTAAACCCCTGGAATAGCAGATCCCTCCCCCCAGAGTAGGATACGGTTGATCAGATAGTCTATTAGGAGCCTGCATGAGTCTGGATAGGTTAGAAACTCTCCGCAGTGAGATGAAGAAATGTGTGCGCTGCAGTTTGTGCAAACTCATCCCCATGCCAACGATTCAGGAAACTCGCTTTACCAGCGCCTGCCCACCAGTCGATGAGTACCATTTCCATGCCTATTGCGGAGGGGGACTGCAGGTGATGGCCCTCTCACTGCTCGATGAGCGCATTGAGGTAGACCAGGATTTGGCTCACATAGTAGCGGCTTGCACCACCTGTGGGATGTGTGATGTGGCCTGCAAGTTCATCATGGCAGCTGAGCGGCAGGATGTGATCATGGCGCTCAAAGAGCATCTGGTCGAATGCGGTCAGGTGCTCCCAGGACAGCAAGTCCGCAGCGAGAATCTGGAAAGCTATGGCTATTCAGCTGGAAAGCCCATGTTTGCGCCCGGTGAATGGGCGCAAGGGTTGGGGGTCAAAACACTGCCCGGTGATAGAGCTGACCTGCTGCTTTACGCAGGTGCAGGAACTTGCCAGGATGAACGGCACATAGCCAGCGCGCGCAGGCTTGCGCAGCTGCTGCAGATAGCCGGAGTTGATTTTGGCATCCTGGCGGAAGACGAGCCAGACAGCGGGATTGAGGTTTATTGGACAGGTCAGCGGAAAATCTTTGAAAAACAGGCGGATCATGTCGTCGATATATTAGATCAAACCAGTGTAAATACTATTGTCACCTTATGTGGCGAAGATCTGGGAATGCTGCGTGGCATATATCCAACCTACGGCTGCGAGCCGCGAGCCAAAGTGCTGCATGCCAGCGAGTACCTCCTGCATCTCATCCAGCGAGGTAAACTGCGTCTATCACAACCGATCCTGCGCAAAGTAACCTACCACGATCCTTGTTATCTCGGGCGCCAGAGCGAACCTGCCCAGGCATGGCAGGGTGAAGAGCGGCGAACCCATGGAGTGATGACCTATTTTGTGCCGCCCAAACCGATCAACTATGGTGTAAACGGGGTTTTTGATGCTCCCCGCCAACTACTGCATTTGATCCCTGGGATTGAGCTGCATGAAATGCAGCGCATCCGTGAATATGCGTATTGCTGCGGCGGAGGCGGCGGCGTCCCTGACACCCATCCAAACGTTGCTCGTTCGGCTGCTCTTCAGCGCATTGAGGAGGCCAGCACGGTAGGTGCGGAAGTCTTGATCACTGCCTGCCAGCACTGCCGTCACAACCTGACTCGCTGGCAGGAAGACAGCCCGCTGCCCGTTTTAGACCTGGTTGATATTGTTCACGAAGCTGCTGGATTGAACCAGTCTGACATGGAATCTGATCCAGAGAGGCCATCATGACTGCTGAAGCAAGTTCTCATCTATCCATTGCCTCACAGCTGCAGCTGCTGCTGCCAGACGGCAGGGTCAGCACAGAGCCTGATAAACTGGCCGCGGCTGCAAATCCCGGTCCGCTGCAGCTGCCTGGGCAACCGCCGATATGTATTGTAAAGCCCGCCAATCCGGATGAGCTGCAGGCTGTTATTGGTTTTGCGAACGAATCAGGTTTGAATCTGACGGTCACTTCATCGACTGGAGTCCACCGGAATGGGGGCATTGTAAGCCGGGGTGAAAATGTGTTGATCGACCTATCACACTTGCGTAAAATCGATCTGATCGACCGGCGCAACCGGGTCTGCCGCATCGAGCCAGGCGTAACCTACGGACAATTGCTGGCAGAACTGGCGGAACACAACTTAACCCTGCCAGTCCCTTTGGCGCCGCGCAGCGGAAAAAGCGTTCTGGCATCTGTGATGGATCGAGAACCAACCACATGGCCCAACAAGCAGTGGGACAGCAGTGATCCCGTGGGAAGCACAGAGTTTTTCTTTGGGAATGGGGAACGGTTTCGCAGTGGTGCCGCAGGTGGACCAGGCACGATCGAGCAGCAGCGGGGTTCTGGTGGGGCGCAGAAATTCTCATCTGGACCCTCACAGACTGATTTCCACCGGGTTGTACAGGGCGCCCAGGGTACGATGGGGATACTTACCTGGCTTACACTGCGCACCGAATTGAAACCCACGCTGCAGGAGACTCTGCTCACCGGGAGTGAGCGTCTGGAGCATCTGCTGCCATTTGTTTATGCTGTCCAGCGGGGGCTGTTGGGCGAACATGCCTTAATCCTGAATCGAACGGCAGCCGCAATATTGTTAGCAGAAGACGATCTGAATGTATTTGACAATCTCCGGGAGGCATGCCCAGCTTATCTGCTGCTGCAAAACAGCGCCGGTTTTGAGCGGCTGCCCCAGGAGCGTCTGGCGTACCATATGCAGGAGATGCATGAATTTGCCGGGAATTTCAACCTGCACCTTCACAAGCGGATCGGGAACATATCAGCAGCTGATCTGCTTGCCCGGGCAACCCAACCCTGTGGTGAGATCGATTGGCGTGATCAGCTGCGTGGGAGCAGCTTGTCTGTTTTCTTCCTCTCAACGCTGGATCGGATGCCAGCTTTTCACAGCATCTTTGTGAAAACAGCAGGCGATTGCGGCATCTCAGAGCCTGAAATCGGAATCTACATCCAGCCCATCATCCAAAACCATGCCTGCCACATCGAATTTATCCTGCCTTTCAATCCCGGTTCTGAGTCAGAGATGGCGCGCATGAAAAAAATTGAAAGGCAAGTTGTTGTCAAACTCATCGAAGAAGGTGCTTTCTTCAGCCGCCCATATGGATCGGCAGCGGAACTGGTTTGGGAACAGAACCCGGCAAACTACGACCTGCTAAAGAATATCAAAAGTGTTTTCGATCCCAACCGGGTGCTGCAGCGTGGTAAATGGAGCTTATAGATTGGCGATAGATGGATAAAGATATGCCCAGAATTACTGATACAGATCAAGCAGTTTTGGAGGGCATCGTCGGCAAGCAGTGGGTTTCGAGTGCGCCTTGTATCCTGGACACTTATGCCTTCTACCAGAATCCAGAGACGATGAACAAGGATGGCTCGCAGTGGTTGCCGAGACCAGCCGCAGTTGTGCTGCCGAAGTCAACTGGTGAAATCCAGGAGATCATGCGCTTCTGCTGCCGCAGCGATTACATGGTAAAACCAATTTCGACGGGCTTTCACACTGCCGCGGCAGCATCGCAGGAGAATGTGATCGTCCTCGATCTGAAACGAATGGATCGCATCATTGAGATCGATACCGAAAATCAGATTGTAGTCATCGAACCTTATGTGAGGGCTATCGATTTACAAACTGAGATCGTCAAGCAGGGATTGAACTGCCACATCATCTCCAGCGGGGCAAATCACTCCCTGCTGGCATCGCATGCTGCCGCCTGGGGCTATGGTGTTTCAGGAGCCGCCACCAGTTTTTCGGGCAGGAACCTGCTGGGAGTAGAATGGGTGCTTCCCACAGGAGAAATTGTCACCCTGGGCAGTGCCGGGTCGGGCTGCGGCTGGTTTTCACCGGATGGTCCGGGGCCGTCCCTGCGTGGGATTGTACGCGGCTTTCAAGGATCTTTTGGTGGACTTGGGGTCTTCACCAAGTGTGCTATCAAACTTTATAAATGGGATGGTCCCCGAGAGTGGGAGTTTGAGGGCCAATCCCCCAAATACGTGCTGAAGAATATTCCACAACGCAGCGCCATGAACGCCATCGCCTTTCCTTCCCGCAAAGCTGAGCAAGATGCTGGTTATAAAATGGGAGAAGCCGAATTGAACCATGGTGAATTCCGCACCCCGATGTTCTTTGCCGCGCTGGGACTGACCGAGACGAATGAGGAATTGAAGATCGCCCTGGAAAGCGGGATCTTTCAAAAGATCGGTAAAAACATCCTCAGCACGGCGATCTTTGCGGCTACGCAGGCCGAATTCGAATGGAAAATGAAAGCCCTGAAACAGATCTTGAAGGAAACCGGCGGAGTGATCATTCCAATGAACATTCCGCTGCGTCCAACATTGCTGCGCGTCGCCGGCAAGCTGACCCGGGGTATTCAAGATCCGTTAGCACTATTGCGTCGCTTCCCAATTTTGCAGGATTGGATCCAGCACATGCCGTTTGGGCAGACGATTTTAAGGGAAAAGCAATCAACGCTTTTCTGGCTGTTGTTTCGCAATGCCAACAACACCCAGGCTGCTTTCCGCCCCTCGCAGGGCATGGCCACCATGCTGGGCGCCTTTGACACCTGGGACCTGGCCCATACGCAGGCGGAATATGTGGCGCAGGTCAAGGGGAAATATATACAAAAAGGATTGATCCTGGATGATGGTGGCGACCTGGGCACCGGTGGTACTTTTGAGAGCGGTCACCTGGGATATTTGGAAGGCATTATCTTGTATGACCCAAGCAACCCCCAATCCGCCCTGGCAGCCCGTGATCTGGTTCAATCCGGGGTTAGAGATTCCATCAACAAGGCTATGGGTCTCCCGATCGCAGGGTTTGGCAGCGAAGCGAATGAGATATTTGGACCTGCATGCAGCAATTATCACACCTGGATGAAGCGCATCAAAGCTGTCCTGGATCCAGATATGGCCTGTGATCCGTTTTTCTACGTGGGTGGTAATCCACCTGAGCTGGACGAAAATACCTGATCTGTATGCTGTCCGTGATCGGAATCATGTTTTGTTCAAGCCCCCAGTGACTTAAAACCCTCTGTTTTCTAGGATGGGTAGATACTGGATAAAAATGCCTGCAGAGCTGGCATATAGCCATCGAAACGCGTGCGCCGGATGTCATGGCTGGCGCCTTCAAGATGGACGATCTTAACCTTGTCATTGGCTTTGACCACTTCTTCGGCGGCATCCTGAGAAACAATGGCCATCTTCGCCCGGTCGCCGGTGAACATCAGTATCGGTGCAGTGATTTGCTTGAAGGCCTCGAAGGGCTGCAGCTGGTGCATTCCCAGCGCTGGCAAGGCTTTTAAAAAGTTAAAGCTCACGCTCCTCTTTGAATTAATCCAGGGGATGATCTCGTCATCAGGATAGGTGGGTGACATTTTCCTGTACATACGTGTTCCGATGAACTTCGGTAGCAGCTTAAATGCCAGCATGAACCTCGCCATCAATTTACCAGCATTTTCGACTTTGATGGCTTTACCCCCAGCACTAAAAGTTTCCCCCGGCATAATGATGGGTGGATCTTCGAGGAAGACCGCCCGCACCTGGTCCGGATAGGCAGCAGCAAAATGCAAGGAAGTATCCGCGCCCAGCGAGTGTCCACCCACCACCGGGCGGTCGAGATTGAGCGCTTGCAGCAAAGCTGCCAGGTCAGCAACGCGCGCTTCTGTGGAGTAATCCCCCTCCCCGGAGGCTGATTTGCCATGACCACGTGCGTCCGGTAAAATCACATCATAATCCACCTGCAGCTCTTTGGCGATGCGTGTCCAGCACAGTCCGTCATCACCAGCACCATGATTAATGACTACGGGGGGTTTATCCCCACCGGTGCGATAGTAGTGGATTTTCAATCCATTCGCCGTAATATACCCATCTGGCCAATTGTTCATAAATTTCCTTATCTGCAGTGAGGACCAATCTGCGGTTTTTTCTTATTTTGGCAAATTGCTGGTCATTACCTTTTTTGAATTACAGCCTTGATAAAGGCAGACAGGCCTTTGAAGGTATTCCCATTGATCATGATCAGCAGCGCATCTAGCATCTCACGGTTAAGCGGGCTATCACCCATCATCAGCATAGAGCGCAGCGGCATTTCGCACACCATGGCCTCCATTAAAAAGGCTGTGGGGGTATCTTCTTGTCCCACGATCATTTTTGCAATCTGGCGTTCCATGAAACGATACAGCTGGCGCCCAATGAAAGATGCGCTCATATCACCAACCGGCGTGTTGAGGGTGAATTCCCCTTTAGCAGGTCCTTGATTTTCGGGTACCGGTTTTCCAAGCAGCGAGGCGAAGTCTTGCTGGCTGACTGGAGTGCCTTTGGGGAAGCTGTAGTACACCTGCAGCTGGTCACGATTAATTTTTGGGGCAGCTGGTTGGGTTGAGACTACTTCCAGGCTGGCTTTCAGACGGATATCACGAGATGAGGCTCCGACCAATATCTCGAAAGCGCCCGCTTCAACATACCAATCATTTATTTGGGTGTTGTAGTAACTGAAAGCGCGTTGGTTAAGTTCGATGGAAACCTCGGTTTCTTCACCGGGCTGCAGCGCCACTTTGACAAACCCTTTTAGTTCTTTGTCAGGATGGAAGGCGCTGGATTCAATCGCGCGCACGTAGAACTGAATAATCTCTTTTCCGGCAACTGTTCCGGTGTTCTTCACTTTCAGGGTGGCGGTGAGCGGATCGCGAGCAGCTATTCTGGTTTGGCTTAATTGCAGATCCCGGTATTCGAAAGTGGTATAGCTCAGCCCGTGTCCAAAGGGGAAAAGCACATCCTGCTGGACCGTATCATAATAGCGGTAGCCAACATAGATGCTCTCCCGGTATTCCACGATGCTGGGACCCATTGGAAAATAATGATAGGAGGGGTTATCTTCCAGTTTGACGGGGAAAGTTTCGGCCAGCTTTCCACTGGGATTAACGCTACCTACCAGGATATCGGCGATGGCGCCGGCACCAGCTTGTCCACCCAGGTAGCCCTCCAAAATTGCGCAGACATCATTTGCCCAGGGCATCTCCACCGGTGATCCGTTGCTCAGCACGACGATGATCTTTTCGTGAACCTGGGTTAGCCTTTGAATCAAGGCGTCATGCCCTGGTGGCATTTTCATGTGCTCACGGTCCAAACCTTCAACCTCGTGATAATCGGTCAGGCCCGCACAAATCACGACCACATCGGCAGACTGAGCCGCTTCGACAGCTTCCTGGATCAGGGCTTCATCGGGATGGTCACCTCGCTCGGTGTATCCAGGAGCGTATTCCAGGTTTTCAGCGCCGATGAGTTTTGTTAACTCATCATGCAGGTTGTCCAATTGGGTGGGGTTCATCAACGAGCTGCCTGCCCCCTGGTAGCGAGGTTTTTTGGCAAATTGACCGATCAAGGCGATTTTGGCATTTTCCTGCAGCGGCAGGATCGCAGCATCATTCTTGAGCAGCACCGCACCTTCTCCGGCCACACGTCGCGCCAGGTCGTGGTGGATTTGGCGGTCGTAAGTAAAATCTTCAGAATGCGTCTCTTCAACCTGGAAGATCAATGTCAAAATGCGTTCAACCGCGCCGTCTAATACGGCTTCCTCTAATTGTCCGGACTGAACGGCAGCGACAATCAAGGCGTCATTGCCGTTGGGTGCACCGGGCATTTCGAGTTCGATGCCGGCTTTTAAGCCAGCCACGCGATCATTCATCGCGCCCCAATCCGTGACCACCAAACCCTGATGACCCCATTCACTTTTAAGGATATCGGTCATCAGGGTTTCGTTTTCGGCGCAGTAGGTGCCGTCGACCTTGTTATAAGCGCACATCACCGTCCAGGGCTGGGCTTCTTTGACCGCGATTTCGTAGCCGGTCAGGTAGATCTCTCGCAGCGCGCGTTCGTCCACGATCGCATCGATCGTCATGCGCCGGTATTCCTGGTTGTTGACCGCATAATGCTTAAGCGAGGTACCGATCCCCTGGCTCTGCACCCCGTTGATGTGGCTTTTCGCCATCTCGCCGGTCAGGTACGGGTCCTCGGAGAAGTATTCAAAATTGCGGCCGCATAAGGGTGAGCGTTTGATGTTCGCACCCGGGCCCAGAATTACGCCGACTTTTTCCTCCCGGCACTCTTCTCCCAGAGCCTGGCCTACTTCGTACACCAGCTCCCGGTTCCAGGAGGCAGCCAGCGCTGAAGCCGTTGGGAAACAGGTGGCTGGAACACTGTCATTGAGACCAACGTGATCGCTGCTGCCAGCCTGCTTGCGCAGCCCGTGGGGACCATCGGTAACCATGATCGAGGGAATGCCCAGCCGCTCTATCCCTTTCAGGTGCCAGAAATCCAGCCCGGAACAAAGCGAGGCTTTTTCTTCCAGGGTCATTTGTGAGATTAGAGTATTGATGTCTTTCATGGATATACTTTTTGACTGTTGACGTTCTACTATTGATGGCCCAGATTAGAGCATTTCTCCGAGATTTATTTAGTTCAATTTTACAATCGAATTCTCAGAAATTTCAACCTGAATCATAAAATCGCTCTACTGAGATGGAGAGCGATTTTCACCATTTGAATGCTTTTGATGGAAGG
>JALHTN010000121.1 GCA_022865865.1 Anaerolineales bacterium | reverse complement strand
TATCCTTTTGAGCTTTCCGGTGGGCAGATGCAGCGTTTAATGATCGCCCGTATCTTCCTGCTGAAGCCGAAGATCCTGGTGGCGGATGAACCGACCTCGATGATCGATGCCTGTTCCCGCGCCACCATCCTGGAAATGCTGATGCAGCTGCGAGACGAAATCGGGATGACGGTTATCTTCATCACCCATGATATTGGCCTGGCGTATTATGTTTCTGACAGAGTCCATATCATGGAGCGCGGAATATTTGTTGAAAGCGGGACTGCTGATGAGGTGATCCTGGACCCGAAAGATCTTTGCACCCAACGCCTGATCAGTGATGTGCCAAAGATCCATGAAGAATGGGATCTCTCTACAATTGAATATTCCTCTTGACACTTGATTTATATGGTTGTCCTTGAAATAACACACCCTATTATTAAGGCAAACGCATAATGAGAATACAATCCTTGGCAGGAGCCTGGGAATTTCGCCAGTCGGGCATGGAAGTATGGCTACCCGCCAGCGTCCCCGGCGGTGTGCATACCGATTTACTGGCCCTGGGTCATATCCCCGATCCCTTTGCAGACGATAACGAGCAGCGCGTCCAATGGGTTGCAGAGTCCGATTGGATTTACCGTTATGGTTTCAGCTGTTCTCCTGAGTTGCTGGCACAAGAAAAGATATTCCTGATCTGCGAGGGTTTGGATACTCTGGCGACTGTTGTCCTCAATGGTCATGAACTTGGGCAGACCGATAATATGTTTCGCAGGTATGAATGGGAAGTCAAATCCTTCTTAGATAGTAAAGGAGCGAACGAGTTAACGATAACTTTCTTGTCACCGGTAAAATTTACGGCTGAAAAGCAAGCCATTCGTCCACTTCCCGGTGTCACCCAGGCCATCCCCGGTAGTCCCCATTTGCGGAAAGCTCCGTGCCAATTTGGCTGGGACTGGGGTCCACAGCTGCCACCGATTGGTATCTGGAAGGAAATCCGCCTGGAAGGTTATCACGAGGCGCGTTTCTCCAATGTGCATATTCAACAAAAACATGACCGCGGAAATGTGACAGTCGAGGCAAGAATTGATGTTCAGCGTTGGGAAGAGACCCCAATTGCTGCAGTAGTACGTATCACGACCCCGAATGGTGAGATTATTGAAAAAGAGGCTGCCATTGCAATGCAGGGTGAGGTGTTTGTGAATGTGCCGATTCCCAATCCTGAGCTTTGGTGGCCTAATGGGTATGGTGGACAACCACTCTATCAAGTGGAAGTCTCTCTCATACGCAAGGATCCATCTAAGGAAGGATTGCTGGACCAGCACAGGTACCAGGTGGGGCTGCGTACGATTGAATTGCGCCAGGAACAAGACCAGTGGGGACGCTCATTTGTCTTCGCAGTCAACGGCATTCCAATCTTGTGTAAAGGCTCAAACTGGATCCCGGCAGATTCCTTCCCCACCCGCATTAATGATGAATACCTGGAAGGTCTGATTTGCTCAGCTGCTGAGACGCACCAGAACATGTTGCGTGTATGGGGTGGTGGTTTCTATGAGGAAGAGCGCTTTTACGATCTTTGCGATCGATATGGCATTCTGGTCTGGCAGGATTTTATCTTCTCCTGCAGCATTTATCCATTGGATGACCCAGAATTTATGGAAAATGTCCGCCTGGAAGTGGTTGAGAACATCCGCCGCCTTCGCCATCGTGCCAGCCTGGCATTGTGGTGTGGAAATAATGAGATGGAATGGGGTTGGGTAGATTGGAACTGGGATCTACCTGAGCTGCAGGATCTAAAAGCTGCCTACAATCAATTTTTCCACCACACGCTGCCTGAATGGTGCCAGACCGAGGACCCGGACCATTCCTATTGGCCCAGCTCACCTTCCTCTGATACGCCTTTCGTTGATCCGAATGGCCAAC
>JALHTN010000120.1 GCA_022865865.1 Anaerolineales bacterium | reverse complement strand
GGTCCAAACTCAGCATCACCAAGGCGGTGGGCTTCAAACTGCCCATCGTTTTGGTTGACCCACAGTGTCATGACAGAAAACGCGGTAAATTCCGCTTCGTTTAGAACATTGTGCATGACCACATCCAGGTCACCGTCGCCGTCCAGATCAGCTACATCGGTTGTATTATGGAATGTCCCTAAATTGTCCGACAGCACCAACCAGAAGTAGAATAAAAATAGGCACATAACCACCAATCCCACGATTGCCAAAATGCCTATCAGTTTGGTGCCATGCAATTTTATCCAAGAATCACTTCCCGTCTGCATACTGCTCCTTATTCAGTGGGGTATAGGACTTACGCTCGCAGTCGTCCCTGTTGGAAATCCATTCGCTTGTGCCAGGCATACCAACCCAGAATTACTATACTGAGAAAGATCAGCAGCCACTCATGGGGTTCGGGAACACCGGTCACTTCCAATGGGGATGGTACGGTTTCACCTATTTCTTCAACTTCGCGCTCGAATCGGTTTTCTTGGGCTTCCAGTTTATCCAAACGGGTTTGCTGCCCATTATTTACCAACACAATCATCGACGAGTAGGGGGTGACGATGCCGTGTTCTTTAGCTACAGCATGCAGATAATCGAGTGTTTCTAATTTCTCAATTTGACCGCGCTGCCGGTACATTTCGTTTAATATCAGGCGACGGGCAGCCAGGGTTGCAAAGGGATCATCCACTCTGTGGGTGATGATCTCTGCATCCAAGGGGAATGCAGCATCCGAGGTGAGAGCCAACCACTCATAACCATCGACGATATCCCGGCTGGAAACTTCGGGGTGGGTGGCACCTACAAGGCTGACTGCCAGCCTGAGGAGGGCTTCATCCAAATTTCCGGCTACCCCACCTCCACTGGCTTGAATAGTCTGTAAGGTTACATCGTCATATCCATATGGGAAATTCCCATCGAGATGTACCATCCAAACCGGAGCGTTGGGAATAGGCAAATCTACCGATTCTCCGCCCAATTGAAACCCCGTTCCATCCGTGAGCACAAATAGAGCATCATAACTGCGGCCTTTACTGAGGTCAAAGAACTGATCAAGCAGTTCAGCCGCATTTTGCCCGCCGATATAATCGATTTGGTTGGGGACAATCTTGGCCAGCTTAACAATCGATGCCTGCTCACCCCGATAAAACGATGATGTCAGATAAACATCCACATCGGAAGCCATCGTTTGCAACGCTGTCAACGTCTCGGCGACCGCGTCTGACTGCATTCCCATGCTGCGCGAACGGTCCAAAACCACGGCCAACTGCAGATCCGCAGGGATTTCATAATTCTGAGCATCTGACACGGGCAGCAGGACGACAGTTTCTCCCGAAGGGAAGCTGACCTGGTGTGCGGTGGATTCAACCGGGTTCGCCACTGCAACCGAGTTGGGAAGCCAGGATTCCGCTTGACCATCCAGAGGATTGCCATTAACAGTTCGGAGGGAGCTTTGATCCCAATAGACATTCGCTTTTTCAGCCAACAGCGGCAAAGGCCAGGCTCCATCATTGGCGAGGACAGTGTAGGTCAGCCACATATACAATTGAGCGCCAGGTGTGACGATCCTTTCTTCCCGTTCTCCATTCCAATGCACGCGTTGCGGCTCGATAGGAAAGACACGTAAACGATACTGTCGGGGGCCAATTTGCTCCAGCAAGGCCGGGTCAATATTGATCCGCACTTGCTCACGATAAACTTGTTGGGCAGCTCCACGAGGGGAAATTCGGAAGGCAGCACGCTCACTTCGATTCGGTGAATCTCCCAACCAGACACCGGTAAGCACGGCGGTTTCGGGCAAACTGAAGTAGTAAACGACCTCCTGACGCTGACTGGTTTGATTCTGGTATGCTTCAAACAATTCCACTTCGGCCCAATCACCATGTTCAGTGATCCTGACATCTTGCTGAGTGAGTAAAATCTCACGGTCGTCAACTGCTTGCCAGGCGAGGAGAGCCTGATCGCCCGACCAGGTATCCTTTACAGCATTGAGAATGGTTTCGCGTTCTCCCTCGAAGATGGTTTGATCGAAAAAGGCTTCATAGAGCCGGGAGGCTTCTTGCGGTTCGCTGCGCAGGGCACGCTGGTTCCACCATTCGGAGTCAGCTACTTCTGGATCAATGGGCACCATCGGCTCATAGAGCACAGGACGGGCAGGTATTTCGAAGACTTGCTCAACCTTGCGGGCAGCTTCATCTGAGAGATTGAAACTCCATTTGTATATCTCTTGCACATGCATCACTTCACCAACCGCACTGAGATAACGCACAGGTGCGAGATAAGCATTGAGCAATCCCCTGCGGATATCTTCTTGCTCGTGTTGGAGTTCTTTAGCTTCATCCAAGGTTTTGGGCTGGTTTTCGAGTAAAGCATAGGCTTTGTGCTGGGGTTGCTGGTTAGCCAATATAAACAACAGAACAGCAGTTATTCCAACGCCAGCCGTCACCAGAGATGCAAGCAGGCGTTTACGGCGCAAGCCCACAGCCTGCAATCCCCGCCACCAATTGACCACATAAAGAATGGGGACTGCAATCGGTGCGATAATAACCAAAGTCGCGGTGTATAAACCCAGAACAATCCCTAACAGCGTGAAGGGCAAAACAATCAAGGTCTCCCGATCGAAATCGGTGAGCACGCGCCAAAACTCACGGGCTGCTTCCATAAGGATTCGAGGGATTTCTTTGAGTATGGGAACCACATAAAAACCGATCAGCACTGCAGCATAGATACCGACCAGGAATAACAAAGTCAGGCCAACGATTCGAACGATATCGAAGACTAGGCCGCGCTCGTTAATGCGTTTATCGAGAATCTGCCACAATAATGTGAATACACCCAGCAAAGCAAACAAGTAAAGCAGGTCAATTGGCGGAGTAGAGTCACGCACCGCAAAGATGCGCACCAACAACAAGACCATTAATGGACCTTCTACGCCATACCCCAAGGCTAGTAATTTCCCTGGGGAACGGCGCAACGGCATCAAACCGAGGAGAACAGCCATCACTGGGATCAAGGTCACCAGCACTGCAGTCACCAAATATTTGATCGGGATCAAATCTTCCCGAACAGCATCAATCATCTCCGGCACTACATTGGGAGCAAACCCCAGGAATATGAAGGCTAAAAAGATCAGATTCCACGACCAGAAAAGGCCATAGCCCCAATATTTTATGTTAAAAATCCGGCGAAAAATTCTTTTCACTCGATTCATGGCAATCCTCCTTCCAAGCTGTCAGCCACCACAGTGCGCACAATTTCCGCGATCGAACGGACTTCGGCACTATTCGGTGGGTAAACATCATCTAACAAAAGTGTCACCAGGACCCAGGGCTGCCGCTCAGAACCCAGGTCTGACCAGATGCGGGCAGCGAAATCATCGGTGGCGTGTTGACCAGTTTGGAGCCAATACAAGGCCGTGGCCTGTTGCGGCCCGCCACTTACCAATACCATTTGCGCTGTAAATTCATCATCAAAGAATACAGTTTGGTATGTTTCGACCGTTATCCCCTGGACTTCGAAACAGCGCTCAGGACGGTGTTGACCGCGCCAGGTGTTGCTGGTCAGGAACATCAGCGAGCCATGGATTTCATCCGCCTCTCCGTTCCAGGTGAAATCCCAGCGGTCGGCGAACTCAGCACCATCTTTCGTTACCCAGGCGAATAGTTCGGGGGATAGGGGATCAACCTGTACCTGCATTTTTGATGAAAAAACCCAATCTATGGCGGCCTGTGCCATTACAGGATATGGTCGAGGGGTATAAACCAACGCCATTCCAGCAATACCGATTGCCAAGAAGGGTGCCAACCAAACCGGGCGTTTCATAATCCCAGATGTTTCATCACTCTCTGGAGGTGATTGCACAAATTTAAGTGGGGTTAGATACACTGAAGGTTTCTGAGTCCTGATAAAAAACAAAACCACCCCGCAAACCACACCAAAAGCCAGTACCCCCAACGGTACATGGATTAGTTCTGCGATCAGCTCCCAACCAGCTACCTGCCCTACAATCACCAGCACAGCAACCCGGGCCACATTGGCCAAGAAGAGTAAAATTCCCATCAAGATCGCGATCCCAAACCAGCGCAGATTGATGGAACTGCGCTCTATCCAGGTAACCGCGATCAGAAAGAGCATCCCTGTCCAAAGGCTTTTGATGCCGCTGCAGGGGATATCCACCTGGGCCAGACCGCTCTCAAACACCAGGATGGTATCCACTCCCACCGAGTTAATACCAATCGCTTGCAGCCCTTCCTGGATAATATTGGCGGTGGCGATGCGTATGGGATAGCCCACAAAGGTCTGAAGGTGCTCTCCAAATGGCAACGTGCCAATCAAGAGCAAGGCTGCAGGTAATCCAGCCAACCAGCGTCGTGGCGACATCCATAACCCGATCAGGCCATAGGTTGCCAGGCCAAACAACGAGGCCGAGAGGGTATTGATATCCAGGAAGCGTTCTGCCAGCAAATAGGACACGGAACCAATTAGCAACAAAGTCAACCCAGGCCAAAAGATATGCGGTAAAACATCGAGACGCGGCCGCCAGTGCTCTTTACGGAACTGCACAAAAAATAAGATCAACACGATCACTAAAATGATCTGGTTGGTGCGAAACTCTTCATGTGAAAATATGACCCGAAAATAACTAAACACGGCCCAATAAAGCCAGATCCACAAAGCAGCCAGCGAGAAATTCACAGCCATACGTCCCAATCGAGGCCAGAGTGGTTCCGCTTGGGGAAGTTCGGTTACCAAGGGCGTTTCGGGGACCTCGACATCATCCCAGCGCTCGTTAAAGGCAAGCTGCAGGTCGCTGTGCAAGGTATCCAAACGTTTGGATACGGCGCGGCATTCTTCGCATGAATGCAGATGGTGGAGCAATTCTCCGCGTTGAGGATCCTCCAGAAGGCCATCTGCAGCCGCCAATATGAAACTCTGGGCCTGATCGTGGGTGATTTCTTTCATAAACCACTTTCCTTATTCTTATCAGATTCGAGACAGTTTCGCACCTTTTTACGGGCTGTATTCAGACGAGAATGTACAGTTCCTTCGGGGATATCTAATATTTGAGCAATTTCAGCCACTGAACAATTGTGGTAATAGCGCAAGATGACTGGTAGGCGATGTTTTTCATTCAATGATTGCACAATACTGAAAAGGCTAAAATCAGCCTGCTTTCGAATGATCACGTCTTCGGGTTGGGAGGGAGCATCTTCGATGGGGGTGGTCAGCCGCTCGAAGAGGTTGCGGACCCGCTCCCGACGTTGGCGTGTCCGGATGTGATTGCGGCACAAATTTACAGTGATCGAATACAGCCAGGTAGATAACTTGGCTTCACCTCGATAGGAATCCAGGGAACGCAGCGCCGCCAACAGCGCATATTGGGTAACTTCCTGGGCATCAGCGCTTCCATTCTGGCTGCCATCATCAAGAATCGAAAGTGCCAGGCGAAAAAGTTGCGGCTGATATTCTTGAACTAGCTGATCAACCGCCACCCTGTCACCAGCTCGACACTGCGCCAGAAGTTCCTTGCTATCCATAATGAGCATTCATACTATTAGACACCAGTCAATTGGAAAACCTTCATTTATATAGTATCAAAAAAGTGCCAGGATGTTTTCGCGGTTATGATAAAAACCTACCACCACTACGTCTTGAATTGTATAAATAGTGTATGGGAAACCAAATTGGTAAGGCCAGCATTACTTGACGATTTCGGATTTGATTATTATCATGCGGACAAATAATTTCTTAGAGACCCATTGCCCCCATTGATGGTTTTTACCCCAAAAACTATGGGGAAGGCGGTTCGGAACAGGTCCGCTAGGGGTCACCTGAAACCCCCCAATTGCGGGGATTATTCAGTAGATACCCCTATTCAATAGATGCAAGGGATAGATGTTAACCTCTGGGTCTCTTAATCGTTAGCCCCTGCAAGGATAAGTCCCTTACAGGACGCGGCCTGAAAGGAATAGACCTTCCAGGATGCACCCTAACAGGGCTTATTCCTGTCAGGACCAGGTTGAAGGTTCGAGTCCTTCCGGGGTCATCTAAAACCGGACCTGTCCAGAACCGTATTCGGTACCGTTCGAGTAGTTTCTTGCGGTGCTCTGCCCCCTTCAACGCGGCCCTCTCGCAAAACTATCGGTCAACATCTTTCGGATTTCAGGAGTTGGTTGCAATCTGCCAGACTGCATGCCAAGCAGCAGTGCCCCAATCACGGGTGGTACGCTCAATTTCACCAGGCGCGCTCCAGGTGCCAGCTGCTGAATGGTTTCCCGCATCGGATCAACTAGCAATGATCCTCCCTCGAACATGCTGCCAACCAACACAATATCGAAATTAATATCTTGAAAATTCAGTTGGCGGATCACCGCCTTGGCCAGCTCGCCCAATTCACTGCCAGCCCAGTGAATCAACTTCCCAGCAACAGGATCGCCCGCTTCCGCAACTTGAAAAACTAGAGGCGCAGCGCTACCATCGACCCGGATGCGACCCGTCGTGTAACCTTCCAGAAGATCAACGGTATCTTTGGCACCGACATAGTCGATAAATACCTGAGTCAAGGCAGTCTCCTGACCACGTTTTGTCCATGCATAGGCAACCAGCTGCATGGCGCGGTAAACCAGCTCCGTACTACCAGCTGCCTCACCGGTCAAATCCCCAAAACCGGTCACACGTCCAATATGCTTTCGATCGCGATCCCAGCCCCAGCAGTTGCAACCGGATCCGGATACAACCGCAATCCCCCATCCCTGCTCAGCACCAGCCACCAGCCCAAGTATGGCATCGTTATGCATTTCAAAAGGGGCCTGCAGGTTCAACCTGTTTATGGTTTCAACCATCTCAGGTTCGTCCGAAGGCCAATCATAACCAGAGATACCGAAACCCGAACCAGAGATATCCTTAACCGTGATCCTGGCCTCATCAAGCGCCTGAGTGATACCATCCTGCAACGCTGAGTACATGCCCTCATATCCGACAGTTTGATGATTACCTGGTCCCGCCAAACCAGTACCTGCTATTTGACCACGTTCATCCGCGATCAGGATTTGCGTTTTTGAGCTGCCGATATCAGCACCAAAATAGTATTTCATAAAGACCTTTTATGTTTTCCAAAAATTTGGCAAATATTGGCGATGGGTGTTCAGCATGTCATCCATCACTGCCTGAATCTTATCTGCTTCAGGCCCCAAAGGATGCGCCAGCAGTGCCTGGTATGCAGCCTGCCGATCTCCATGAACTGCTGCTTCAACAGTATGCAGCTCATAGGCCTTCACCTGGGCTATCAGACCGAAACATACTGGCGGCAAAGGATCTGCAGGTATGGGGTGGATTCTTTCCCGGCTCACCTTCGCAGGCATTTCCAATACCCAGTCAGCTGGCCACTCCTGGACTGCACCGTTATTCACCACATTGAGCACATGGGTCTCGTTCAAATCATTGAAATGTGCATTAAGCAGCTGGGTGGCCGCGGTGGAATAATAGGCACCACCGCGTTTCATTAATTCTTCCGGTGGTTCTTCTAATTTTGGATCCGCATACATGCGAAGTAGATCTTCTTCGACTTGCATAACTTCTTCAGCTCTCGATGGCGGCCAATCATCCTGTTGTTTCAAGATGCGATCGGTGTAATAGAAATACTTTAAATAATAATTGGGTAACATTCCCAGCACTTCAAGCGTATACGGATCCCAGCTGTCTGTTGGATTTTGTCTTGCTTCAGCCATATGGATTGCGAAAATCTGCGGCCAGAAATCTTCCCCGTCAATGGTAAATCCGCGATGCCAGGAGAGATGGTTCAGGCCGAGCGTGTCTAGCATTGCTCGCTGTGGATCGATCCGCTCTCCAAATTCTCTTTTAAAACATTCGAGGATTTCCATCTTTGTGGTAATCGCCACATTGCACACCCCCACTGATTTGACCTCCGGTGCATATTGATGTAATGCCTGGGTGACCAATCCTGCAGGGTTGGTGAAGTTTACCAGCAGAGCTTTGGATCTCGCTAGCTCGCGCATATCTTCAGCAATATCGAGGATGATCGGGATAGTGCGCAGCGCTTTTGACATACCTCCCACACCGGTGGTCTCTTGACCAATCAATCCATGCCGCTGACCCAGGTACTCATCCTCGCGCCGTGCCTGCATTTGCCCAACACGAAGTTGAATGATTACATAGCTTGAATCCATAACCGACTCGCGTTGGTCAGTACTCAATACCACCTTGAAAGGTGATCCATTGGCTTGCACCATTCGCTGAACAAATCCCCCCACAATTTCAAGCCGCTGTTCATCGATATCTATCAACCACAGGTCACGGAGCGGGAATTCGTGCACCCGATCAAGGAAGCCTTTGACCAGTTCTGGAGTATACGTGGATCCGCCCCCAATGACAGAGACCTTCATATTACGTCCTTCATCTCTTCGACTGCTGTTAGGGAATGCAGTCGGATATTTTCCGCAATAGTATCACAAGAGATAACTGATTCTTGACAAACCCTGGGTATTCTTGTAAACACTATAATGGAGTCAATATCCATTGTGATCCCCCGAAATACCTGTGTGTTGTGACCCCGTTGAAGAGCACATCCCAGAGAGACCAGTACTTGGATGATCAGCACACACCTCTCACCCCTGAACCAGTATCAGTCAGGTGGCGATGAGGATAAGTATTCTGCCTCGGTGTGTATACTTCGTATGTGAATAATATGTTCGCACAAGCGCAAGCACCTAAAAATAAGGTATTGAGCCAGGAAGAGGTGATACAGGCTTTTACCGGAGGATTAGAAAAACAATTTTCCGGTCAAAAAGTTGTCGTGATCATTCCCGATCATACGCGTTCAATCCCGCTGGCGGAGCTTTTCCGCTTGCTGGTAAATGTGCTAAGGGATGTGGGAAAGATCGATTTCCTCGTCGCACTTGGCACTCATCCCCCGTTATCAGAAGAGCAGCTTTGTAAACTGGTAGGTATTAGCCAGGAAGAGCGAATTTCAGAGTTTCGTCATATTGGCTTATTCAATCACAGCTGGAACTCGCCTGACACATTAATAGAGGTTGGAAAGTTGTCGGAGAGCAGAATCAAGGAAATTGCTGGGCCGTTCTGGCATCCTACCTTGGGTGGGGACATTCCAGTGACGATCAATCAAATTATTTTCCAATATGATCATATCTTGATCCTGGGACCAACATCCCCGCATGAAGTAGCTGGATTCTCAGGTGGAGCGAAGTATCTATTTCCCGGCATCTCTGGGATGAAAATGATCAATGCAACTCATTGGATGGGGGCATTGGCTGGTGTGGGGAGCACAATTGGGATAAAGCACACACCGGTGCGGAACATGATCCATGCGGCTGCCGAAACTGTGCCAATTCCAATTACACTTATTGGACTGGTTGTGAATGAAGAAGGGTTGGATGGGGTATTTATCGGTGATGTCTACGAGGCCTGGTCAGCAGCCGCGGATTTATCCTCTAAATGTCACATCAAGTGGTTCGATAAACCTTTTAAACGTGTGCTCTCACAGGCGCTACCAATGTATGATGAATTGTGGACTTGTGCAAAAGCATTTTACAAGGTGGAACCTGTTGTGGGAGATGGGGGCGAGGTGATCATATACGCGCCGCATCTCAATTACGTCAGCAGAACCCATGGGAAATATATTTATGAGGTGGGTTACCATGTCCTGGAATACTTCTTGAGCCAATGGGATCGATTTGAGCATATCCCTCTTGGGGTGTTAGCTCACAGCACCCATGTACGCGGGGATGGAAAATACAAAGACGGGATTGAATCCCCTAGAGTAAAGGCAACCCTAGCCAGTCAGATTTCTGAAGAAGATTGCCGAAAATTGGGATTAGGTTATTTGGATCCAGGAGAGGTTGATATCACGCAGTGGCAAAACCGGGAAGATGAAGGAATATTATTTGTACCGAAAGCCGGGGAGATTTTATACAGGTTGTATCAAGAATAAGCCATGGCAACAGCATTAGTTTTTATGGGAGTCTCTGGTTGTGGAAAGACCAGCATCGGTCAAGCCTTATCCGAGCAGCTGGGTTGGCCGTTCTATGACGGGGATGATTTTCATTCCCCAGAAAATGTTTGCAAAATGTCTAAGGGAATACCGCTCAATGATGTTGATCGAACAAACTGGTTAGAAACTTTACATGATCTGATTTCTGAGAAACTCCGAGCCGATGAAAATCTTGTCGTGGCATGTTCCGCCTTGAAAACGAAGTATCGCCAACAGTTACGATTTGGTAATGAAGGTTTATTATTTGTATTTCTCAAAGGGGATTTTGATCTTATCTGGAGCAGGATGCAGACCAGAAAAGATCATTACATGAAGCCTGAAATGCTGAAAAGCCAATTTAATACTTTAGAAACTCCTTCAAAAGCGCTGGTAGTAAATATCGATCAAGCTGTCGAAACGATTATCCAAGAGATCATCGGTTATTTAGGGTCAGAACCGTATTTTAACCAGGATAACGAGAGAGAATGAAGAAGATCTGTCGATGTGGAGGGGCTTTGTTAACGGGTCAGGTACCCAGCCATACCTCCACCTGGTGCTCCTTCCCAGCCAAATTTACAGGGATTAAGTTTCCCAGCACTTCTTCCCCATCGATAATCATCTTTCCGACTCCCTGGCAGACATTATGGGGATTATGTACAGTGATGTGAAACATCTGGCCTCTAAATTGGCGTGAAGCTGAGAAACCATTCCACCCTGATGGGATGCAAGGGTCGATCCGTAAGCCATTTATCTCGGGTTTTATCCCTAGGATGTACTGGGTTGCACTGTAGTATGCCCAGGCTGCCGCGCCGGTCAGCCAGGAATTGCGGGTATTACCAGCTCGTGGAGAGAAGGTTGAGTAAGTTGTCTGACCCTGCACATAGGGTTCAATCTGGCGCAGCTCGGCACGGTCATTGTACGCTGCTGGCATGGTTGCCCGGTAGTATTCATAAGCCCGGTCGCCATCACCTAACATACAGGCCGCCATCACACCCCAGCCTTGTGTATGGTTGAAGATACCAGCATTCTCTTTGATGCCGGGGTTAAAAACCACTGCGCGCATAACTTCAATAGAAGTCTTGATAATTGGTGGAGCACAAAGCATTAAGCCGTAGGGTGTAGCCAAATGTTCTTGGACGGTTTGCATGCAGCGAACAGCCTGTTCCGGAGTAGCAGCTTCACTGATCACCGACCAGACCTGAGTGTTCAGGTAAACTTGCCCTTCCTCATATTGGTGGGTGCCGTAAACCGTGCTATCTTCACCGATCGCCCAGATAAACCAATCCCCATCCCAGGCGCAGGCTTGTATATTGGTATCCAGTTGTTCACGTTCAGCAAGTGCCCAGGCAGTCTGCTCAGGTTTATCTAAAACCTCTGCTATCTGAGCATAGGTTGTCAATCCAAACCGTAATTGGAAGGCAACAAACAAGCTTTCCCCATGATAACCAAGCCTTAAGGTGTCATTCCAATCTGCGGACAAGCCGCAAGGCAGTCCATTTTTTCCGGTGCGCTCCAAATTGAATTCCAATGCGCGGCGTAAATGACCGAAAACAGTGGCCTCACCCTGGTCAGCGTAGGGCAGCACCCTGTTATAAAATGTCAAGTCACCGGTTTCATTCACGTATGCGGGGATGGCGTTGAAGAACCACAGGCAATCATCGGATCGATACTCTTCCGGATGCGGGGCTAATTCATGGCCAGGACGATGTTCGAAAGGCTTAACAATCGGCATCGCTCCGCCATTAGCTAATTGACCAGTAAGCATCAGCTCCAGGCGTGCCCGGGCTTCTTCAGGGATAGCAGCAACGATCCCCAATATATCCTGGACAGAATCACGAAAGCCAAGCCCATCGCGTTCACCGTTGTAAACCAGGCTGGCGGCTCGAGACCAGGCGAAGGTGACCAGACAGTTATATAAACCCCATACATTGACCGTATGATTCAAATCTTCGTCCGGAGTTTCGACAACCAAACTATCCAGTTTTGCATGCCAATGAGATTTTAATTTCTGCAGTTCGACATCGGCTCGCTCCAAAGATCCGAATTCAGTAATTATCCGCTTCCCCATAGTCCGAGCATCACCGATACCGAGCATTACTAAGAATTCGCGCGACTCGCCCGGCTGGAGGGAAAGGCTTGCTGCCAAGCTGCCGCAGGCATTATCTCCGTATGCGTTGCTATTGGAACTCTGACCTTCTTCGACGACCAGCGGATTATGGTAACCCCTATACGGACCCAAGAAAGCTTCCCGGCTGGTGTCATACCCATCTATCGAGGCACCTATCAATCCCATCCAGGTATGTCGAGCGATGTCATGAATAAAGAATCCGTCTGAATCTGGGGTCAAATTATCCTGGATAGCCACCCGCAGCAAACCATCACCCGTTAACTCACCGCGCACTATAAAGAGTGAGTATTGCAGGTTGACCCGGTCCTGGTACGTATCCCATTGGTTGGTGAACTCGCAAAAAGAGAAAACCGAGAGATCTCGCTGCCGCTCGCTCTGGTTGGTGACCTTCAAACGCCAGTACTCGAAAGCTTGCTCCAGGGGAACAAAGTATGTCGCTTCGGTGGAGATTTCTGAATATTGGGATTCAATAACCGTATATGCAGTGCCATGCCGGCAGGTGGATTGGAACTTGTCTAGGGGTTTGCCGACAGGCTGCCAGGATGCAGACCAATAATCGCCATTATCTCTATCACGTAAATAGAAGTAGCGGCCTGGTTGGTCCATGGGAACACTATTGAAGCGCAGACGGAGAAAACGTCCCCGCGCACCCGATTGGTAGAAACCGTAGCCACCGGCATTATTCGTGATAATCGCCCCATACTCTGTTGAACCCAGATAATTGCTCCACGATAACGGGGTATCGGGCTTGGTGATCACATATTCTTTTGCTCCGTCATCAAAATAACCGTATTTCATGTCACTTGACCACTGCTATACATACAATTCTATTCAGAGACTTCATTGGCTTTGATCACACCGCGGTACCACTTCGCACTGCTCTTCAGAATTCGGTCCTGGGTTTCAAAATCCACGTAGATCAATCCAAAACGTTTTGTGTAGCCATAAGCCCACTCAAAATTGTCCATGAGCGACCAGGCGAAATAACCCTTAACGGGAACCCCCATTGCGATCGCCTTTGAAACTGATTTCAGATGACCCCGGTAATAAGCAATTCGCAAGGGATCAACTACCTGACCATTCTCATTTACCGCATCAGGATAAGCTGCCCCATTCTCGGTGATGTAGAGCTCCGGAAAATTGTAATCGAAATGGATGCGGCCCAGGATTTCAAACAATCCTTGTGGGTATACTTCCCAGCCCATCTCGGTTGGGTTCGGGTTGGCAAAAACGATCTGGGGTTCATTCTCTGCTTCGGGTATAACCTCGGAGCGGACGACCCGGCGTGTGTAGTAGTTTACACCCAGGTATTCTATCGGAACTGCGATGGTATCAAGATCATCCTCCTGGATAAACTCCACCGGTCTATTGAAGTGTTGGATGATATCAAGAGGATACCCGCGTGCAGCCAACGGATCCAGATACCAGCGATTGACAATACCATCCTCAATCCTGGCGGCAGCTCTATCTGCATAGCTGTTTGAAGCCGGTTCCATGCCATTTAAGTTCAACACGATACCAACACGAGCATCGGGAACATTGTCCCGGATAACGGGAACTGACCATCCATGTGCCAATAAGAGATGATGAGCCGCCGCCAGCATCTCATCCACATCTTCATGTCCCGGTGCATGCCGCCCCTCCATGTACCCCACCCAGGCGCTGACAAATGGTTCGTTGAGCGTCATCCAATTCTTTACCCGGTCGCCCAACGCCCTTGAAGCCAGGTCGGCATATTCAATAAAAGCTTGTGCAGTGCTGCGTGCTGGCCAGCCTCCCTGATCCTGCAGTGCTTGTGGGAGGTCCCAATGATACAGCGTAGCGTAAGGTTCAATCTCATTTTCCAATAGATTGTCTACCAATTGGCTGTAAAAATCGATTCCGGATTGGTTGACAGCCCCGCGCCCCTCAGGTAGAAGCCGCGCCCAGGATATAGAGAATCGGTAAGCCTGCAATCCCATAGATTTAATTAACTGGATATCTTCACGCCAACGATGGAAATGATCACAGGCGATATTACCGGTATCGCCATTTTCAATTTTACCTGGGGTGTGGCTAAAGCGATCCCAGATATTCTCTCCCTTACCATCTTCATCCCAAGCACCTTCGATCTGATATGCTGCAGTAGCTGCCCCCCACACGAAATCTGTCGGAAAACTATTCAACTTCTGATCCATTATTTCACCTCTTGGTTATCCGCTATGGATTTTGTTTGAAATTCCAAGTAAAAATCAGATTTAACAAGCGCCAAGCAATATTTTTTATAACGATTGCTCACACTTCATGGGATTTGTTTACGATTTATGCTTCACCGATTTGAGCTGCAACCTGAACCACAGTTGTTCCGGTAGGTGGGATTGGAATCTTTGTTCCACCAACAGGTTTTCCGTCCACCTTTAATTGAACTTGGTTTCCAGGTCCCTGACGGGTAATTTTTATCTCATAGCGGACATCCCGGTAGTAGCGAACTGCATCAAACTCATCCCAGTCAGATGGAATCACTGGTTCGACCTGCAAGCCTTCGAAAGTCGGCCGGATGCCCAAGATCCACTGCGTAATGGCGACGTAATTCCAAGCTGCTGTGCCGGTGAGCCAGGAATTCTTTGCTTCACCGCACTATTGAGCGTCTCGTCCAGCGATCATTTGTGCGTAGACATAAGGTTCGCATCTATGCACCTCACTGATCTCTTCTCGTGCTGAAGGATTAATTCTAAGGTAATAATCATGAGCTGCATCACCGCGACCGATCGCTGCTTCGGCGATCATGACCCAGGGATTATTGTGACAGAAGATGCCAGCGTTCTCCTTATATCCCGCTGGATAGGTGGATATCTCACCCAGATGCAGGTAATATCGGCTGAAAGCCGGTTGGTGGAGGACAATGCCGTGCGGGGTAGCGAGATGCTCGGCGACAGAATCAAGGGCCTGCACCGCGCGCCCGTCTTCAATACCCAGGCCACTCATGACGCAGATGCCCTGAGGTTCGATGAAGATTTGACCCTCATTACATTCTTTCGAACCGAGTGGATTCCCAAAATCATCATATGCCCGTAGAAACCATTCCCCATCCCAGCCTGATTCCCAAACTGCTTGTTCCATGTGGTTCGCCATTTGCGCGTATGAGCTGAAATCTTGAGTGGTCAGATGTCGTTTAGCAATTTCCACCATCTCTTTGGCTGCCAGAATGAACAAACCCGCGATGAATATACTCTCGGCAATCCTGCCATCTTTGTTTATGGTGGTCTGGAAAGACTCGCCTGGGGTATTGGAAAAGCAGTTCAAATTGAGGCAGTCGTTCCAATCGGCGCGGCCAATCAGCGGCAGTTCATGGGGACCTTTACGATCGACTGTATATTGAATTGCCCGCTGTAGATGTTCGTATAAGGATTCTTCTGTTCCAGGTGTATTGTCATAGGGTACTAATTCATTCAGGAAATCCCAATCCCCGCTCTCTTTGAGATAAGCTGCGACTGAGAGCACCAGCCAGAGAGGATCATCATTAAAGTTCGTGCCAACTGCATCGTTGCCTCGTTTCGTTAACGGTTGGTACTGGTGGTAGGCGCCACCACTGGGGAGCTGCGTCGCTGCCAGGTCGAGGATGCGTTGACGGGCAAGATCAGGACTCAGATGAAGGAAGCCAAGTAAATCCTGGTTTGAATCCCGGAATCCCATCCCGCAACCAACACCTGATTCGAAATATGAGGCAGAACGTGAGAGATTGAAGGTCGCCATGATTTGGTAAACATTCCAAATATTGACCATGCGATTCGTGTGTATGTCAGGTGTGCTTACTTGAAACCTGTCCAGCAATCCATCCCAATATACGCGCAAAGATTGAAAAGCCCGCTCAACTTCATCCTTTCGTTTATAGCGTGAAATTATGGGGAGCACACTGCGCTTGTTAAGAACCTGTGATTCTGGCGGATCAAATTTATCATCCAGGAGATTTTCGTGATATCCCAAAATGAAGAAGATCGTTTTCTGCGCCCCAGGTTCTAAATTGACCTTTACATGCTGAGCCCCCATTGGCTGCCAGCCACATGCAACAGATCCAGATAGATAGCCATTTTCCACGCCCAGCGGTTCATCCCAACCCCGGTAAGGACCGAGAAAAGCCTCCCGTTGAGTGTCGAAACTCACGAGAGGTTCTGAACAGGCGAAATAGGCAAAATGATTGCGGCGCTCACGGTACTCTGATTTGTGATAAATCACCTCATCATGGACTTCCACTTCGCCAATGTTGTAGTTGCGTTGGAAATTCGTGGCATCGTCAAGGGCATCCCACAGGCAGAACTCTACCGCTGAGAAAATTGAGAGATTTGCCTCAATTGGGCGGTGATTGGTGACGGTCAGCTCCCAGATTTCCAGGTTTTCACCAAGGGGGACAAAATAGCGGATTTGGGATTCAATCCCATTCAGTTTGGATCGAATGGTGGTGTACCCCATGCCGTGTCGGCATTCGTATTCATCAAGAGTTTGGCGAGTCGGCTGCCAGGTCGGTGACCAGTATAAAGGCTCGATTTGGTCAGCCTGGGGATCATCATCACGCAAATAGATGTAGCGCCCGCCAGTATCTAAAGGGGTATTGTTGTAACGATAGCGCGTCAATCGTCTCAGACGGGCATCTTTATAAAATGAATAGCCGCCTGCTGTATTGGAAATGATTCCGAAGTAATCTTCACAACCCAGGTAATTGATCCAGGGCAGGGGGGTGTCAGGTCGAGTAATGACATATTCACGCTGCTCATCATCGAAGTAACCAAACTGCATCGTATCCTCTGTAAAATCATTATTTTTAAAACGATAAATTACATTGTTTTTACCGCTGTCCTTAGGGAAAGTCACCCATCAGGCGATACTGTAAACCTTGGCCAGCAATTCATCCACCATCTCTTCAGGTGATGTTGGCAAAGAGCTGCTCAGGAAGTGTAGTACACCCATCAAAGGCGTGTCCATCAAGAAGCCTATCGGATCCATCCCGATCTGCTCACCATCATCCCCACCAAAGTTAGCCCGCATCCGATCATTAATTTGCTGATAGAGTGGAGTTAAAACGCTCATTCCGCGTAGATCCTCTGTCCATTCACGCAGGGTCGATTCGCGATTTAATATGCTGGGCAGCTCAAGCGTGGCTTGCAACGTAACCGTCTTTTTACAGCGAATATCGGTTGATGAAGCCCCGAACGCAATGTCAAACTCCCCATCCTCGGTAATCCACTGTCTGTAAGCTGGGTGGAAATACGCAAAGGCGCGGAAATCAAGTGACACTGTCACTGTCTTGGTCTCACCTGGTTGGAGCTCAACTTTGGCAAAGCCTTTAAGCTCCTTGGAGGGGCGGATTAAACTTGATTTATGATCTTGCACATATACCTGGACCACTTCCTTGCCTGACATCTTGCCAGTGTTTGTCACGTCCACAGAAACGGTCAACCCATCCACATCCCGGAAGGTTTGCGATGAAACCTTGGGGTTTTGATAATTGAATGTGGTATAGCTCATCCCATGACCAAAGGGAAATAGCGTCGGAACCTCTTTGGTATCATAGTAACGATACCCCATGAAGATCCCCTCACCATAGCGCACTGCGCCATTTTCTCCAGGATAGTTTATATAAGCAGGTGTATCTATCAGCTTTAGCGGGAAGGTTTCCGCCAGCTTGCCAGACGGATTGACCTTGCCATAAAGCACATCGGCAATTGCCCCGCCGCCAGCCTGTCCCATCATCCAGGCCTCTAGGACAGCCGAGGTACCATCAATCCACTCACTCATCACCAGCGGAGCGCCATTATTAAGGATGACAATAGTATTAGGTTGGAGAGCGGTAACCGCTTTGATCAGCGCAACCTGATGCGATGTCAGGTCGAGGTCAGGTCGGTCGTAGCCTTCCGACTCTTTGGTTGCAGGGAGGGAAAGATACAGCAAGGCTACATCAGCTGAGCGGGCATTGTTACATGCCTCATCGATAAGAGCCTGGTCAAAACTTTCGTCATCAGGATAGCCTTCAGCATAACTCAGCTCGGTATCCCCAGCCATTTTTTGCAGCTCTTCATATGGATTGTCCAGCTGGGTTGGATTGATGTGCGAGCTGCCTCCTCCCTGGTAGTATGCTTCTTTAGCTGTGCGACCAATGACAGCAATCTGCTCATGTATTTTTAAAGGTAAAATGCCATCGTTTTTTAGTAAGACCATGCCTTCTCCAGCCACACGGCGAGCCAGGGTATGGTGCTTATCGACATCAAATGAACCGCCTTTTTTCGTCTCAGCAGCTTTGAATACGATCTCCAGAATTCTGCGTACCGCCTCATCCAGCACCGATTCCTCCAGTTTGCCCGAGCGAACGGCATCAATAACTGCCATCACCCGCCTTTCCCTTGGACCGGGCATTTCCAAGTCCAGACCAGCTTCCAAAGCATCCACCCGGTCGTGTACAGCGCCCCAGTCGGATACGACAAAACCATCAAATCCCCACTCCTCCCTGAGGATCTCCGTCAGCAGCATGTGATTCTCAGCTGCGTATGTGCCGTTGAGCTTGTTGTAAGAGCACATCACCGTCCAGGGTTTGGCTTTTTTTACCGCCGCCTCGAAGGCTGGCAGGTAAATCTCCCGCAAAGTACGTTCATCAATTTCGGAGCTGATTGTGGAACGCTGGTATTCCTGGTTATTCGCGGCGAAATGTTTTAGCGAAGTACCCACACCTTTACTTTGCACGCCCTTGATGAAGCTGACCGCCATTTCCCCGGCAAGGTAGGGGTCTTCGGAGTAGTACTCGAAATTTCGCCCGCACAAGGGGATGCGTTTCATGTTCGCGCCAGGTCCTAGGATTACATCAACCTTCAAAGCGATGCACTCCTCTGCGATTGCCTCGCCTAGTTTATGGATTAAATCCACGTCCCAGGTTGAAGCCATACTAGCAGCGGTTGGGAAACAGGTTGCGGGTACGCTCTTAGAAATAAAGGTATGTAGATCTTCAACACGCCGTACCCCATGTGGTCCATCTGTAACGGTCATCTCCGGAACGCCCAGGCGTTCAACAGGTGTTGTCGTCCATGGACCGGCTCCGGTACAGAGTGCGGCTTTTTCTTCCAGGGTCATTTTCTTAATCAAATTTGCAACCTTTGTCATTGCTTGATCCTTTTTTAGGTCAAATCTTGAGATGAGAGTTAAATTCCGATATCAGTGTCGATATGTAATTGGGAATAAATGGTCAATATAAAGAACCCATTAAGGAGCAGGATGGGAATAAGAATCATAGACAGAGCAAACGCGTATTACTTTTTCCGCTCTGCTCAATGTCCAACCAGATGGCAGAGGACAAGATATTTGAACTGATCGTCCGGAAGGCAGATTGAAGTAGTTATCGCTAAAGACGACATCTGCACCTATCAAAGATACCTCTACAAGCGGTGCCAGGGAGTGCGAAATCAGTTCAACGATTAATTCCCCTTTTTGACTTTGCAGGTTCACGGTAATAGCCGGATCGGTCAGGGATAAATGCTTGATTGGGACAAAGTACGCTGTTCGACGGGTGACAAACTGATCGCCTTGCCACAGCTCAGCGATAAAAATCAGCTTGCGGAGGTTGTCATACGTGATTTGGTTGGAAAAATCCAGCTTGCATACCTGGGTCGCTGCTTGCGGGGCGACCTTAACGGGTGCCTGCCCCGAGGTTAACACTTCACCTGCGAGCGTTTCCAATGACCAATTCACAGTCCCTTCCCAAGGTTCGAGCCAGTCATTGGAGACATATACTGCTTGTTCAGGTGTCTTATCTTCGATAGAAAGCATGAGGGGTGCATAGAAGCGACGTGCAGCATAATGCAATGCTTTCCAACGCCCGAAGTAATCCAGGCTGGACCAGGAGGCAACCGGCCAGCAGTCATTAAGCTGCCAGTACAGGATTCCGGCAACCCGATCGGGGTGGCGTCGCCAGTGCTCCACGCCATAGCGGATGCCTTCCGCCTGGAGGACCAGGCTCAGGTACACCATGGAGACAAAATCCTTGGGTAATCGGAAGGTGTCCAGCATCTGACCGACCATCAGGGAATTTCCGCTATCGTTTTTCTGGTGCTGCTCCATGATGTATGAAGTCATATTCCAATCAGCTTCGTCAGCATAGGTGCGGATGGTTGCAAGTGGCGGCAGTGCCTGGAAGCCAAATTCGCTCATGAAGCGCGGGTACTGGTCTCGATACGCAGTAAATGGTTTCCTTCTGTGCCAAACATCCCAGTAATGTGAGTCTCCCTGGTGTTGGCCATTCGGATCAACGAACGGCGTATCGGAGGAAGGTGAGCTGGGCCAATAGGGATGGTCCGGGTCTTCGGTCTGGCACCATGCAGGCAGCGTGTGGTGGAAAAATTGATTGTAGGCAGCTTTTAAATCCTGCAGCTCAGGTTGATTCCAATTCCAATCCACCCAACCCCATTCCATCTCATTATTTCCACACCACAATGCCAGGCTGGCACGATGGCGAAGACGGCGGATGTTCTCAACTACTTCCAGGTGGACATTTTCTATAAATTCTGGGTCATCCAATGGATAAATGCTGCAGGAGAAGATAAAATCCTGCCAGACCAGAATGCCATATCGGTCGCAAAGATCGTAAAAGCACTCTTCCTCATAGAAACCACCACCCCATACACGCAGCATGTTCTGGTGCGTCTCAGCAGCTGAGCAAATCAAACTTTCCAGGTATTCAGCAGTAATGCGGGTGGGGAATGAATCAGCCGGGATCCAGTTTGAGCCTTTACTCAAGATTGAAATGTCATTGACTACAAAAACAAATGAGCGCCCCCACTGATCTCCTTCCTGACGTAATTCAATCGTGCGCAGCCCCACCTGGTACCTGTGCTGGTCCAGTAATCCTTCCTTAGATGGCTCCTTGCGAATGAGAGAGACTTCCACCTGATAGAGTGGTTGTCCTCCATACCCATTAGGCCACCAAAGCTCAGGATTGGGAATCGGCACATTCACAAACACCTCACCCTGCATTGTAATGGCAGCCTCTTTTTCAATAATCTCACCATTCGGGGCCGTGATACGAACTGCTGCAGCAATGGGGGTCTCTTCCCAACGCTGAACAACAACCCGAGCCTCGACTGTCACTTTTCCGCGGTCATGTTTTTGTAGAATATGCACATTGGAGATACGCGCCTCGTGATAACCTTCCAGGCGGATTTCCTTCCAGATACCAATCGGTGGCAGCTGTGGACCCCAGTCCCAGCCAAATTGGCACGGAGCTTTCCGCAGGTGGGGACTACCGGGGATAGCCTGAAGGACACCGGGAAGAGAACGAATGGATTGCTTTTCAGCCGTAAATTTTACCGGTGACAAGAAAGTTATCGTTAACTCGTTCGCTCCTTTACTATCTAAGAAGGATTTGACTTCCCATTCATACCTGCGAAACATATTATCGGTGTGTCCAAGATCATGACCATTGAGGACAACAGTCGCCAGAGTATCCAAACCCTCGCAGACCAGGAATATCTTTTCTTGGGCAAGTAACTCAGGAGAACAGCTGAAACCATAACGGTAAATCCAATCGGACTCAGCAACCCACTGGACGCGCTGCTCGTTATCGGCCTCAAAAGGATCGGGGATGCGATCCAGGGCTAGTAAATCGGTATGCACGCCGCCGGGGACGCTGGCGGGCAGCCACTCTTCAGTGCCAGCCTGCCGAAATTCCCAGGCTCCTGCCAAAGATTGAATTCTCATAGGAGGTTTACCAAAATAAGATGCTTAGTTATTTCAAGGACAATTGGAAAAAAACCAAAATCAGGAGGAATATTCAATAGTAGAGAGATCCCATTCTTCATGAATCTTTGGCACATCACTGATCAGGCGTTGGGTGTAAAGATCTTTCGGGTCCAGTATCACTTCATCAGCAGTCCCGGATTCAACAAATTTTCCACGCTCCATAATATGTACAGTATCAGAAACATAATACGCCAGACCGATATCATGGGTGATGAAAATAACCGTCATCCCGATTTCATCACGCAATTGCATCAGCATATCCAGGATGGTGGCGCGGGAACAGGCGTCGATCATCGAGGTCGGCTCATCTGCCACCAGGATCTTCGGTTTGAGCAGGAAGATACGGGCGATCATTAAGCGCTGCATCTGCCCACCAGAGAGCTCAAACGGATACTTGTTGGTCAGCTCGTCGAACTTCAAGTTGACAAAGCTGCATGCCTCTGTCATCAACTCCACTTTTTTCTCGTAGGGAAGCTTTCCATCGCCACGCATACGAATGCAATCTAAAAGTACAGCATCGATCTTTTGAAATGTATTGTAAGAACTGTACGGATCCTGAAAGATGGCCTGGATATTTTTCCAGTATTCCTTTTTCTTCTTACGAGAACCGATATCGCGCATTTTCCCCTGGAAGTAAATATCCCCCTCGGTAGGTTTAAGCAATCCCAAGATCATCTTGGCAAAAGTGGTCTTTCCACTGCCCGATTCGCCCACGATCGAGACGACTTCGCCCCCGTAGATATCGATATCCACATGGTCTACGGCGAGAGTTTTACTGCGGCCAAAGCCAAATACCTTGGTAAGTCCAGAAGTGCTCAAGATTATTTTTCTCTCATCAGACATTTTGGTCACCCTCCTTCTGATAAATGTCTTTCAATTCGTCTTCCGGTATGATACAGCGGTAAGCACGGCCACCAACCAATTCACGCAGCTCGACAGATGTTACCCTGCATTCTGGCCGGACGTATTTGCAGCGTTCGGCAAAGCGACAGCCTGATGGTGGATCTTTGAGATTTGGTGGTACCCCAGGAATGGCAGTCAGTTTAACATCCCTCAGACCTCTCTCAGGCACAATGATCGAGCCCATGAGACCTTTGGAATATGGATGGAGAGGATCAAGCACAGCTTCTTTTGCGTTGGCACGCTCCACGATCTGACCTGCGTACATGACCATAATATCATCCGTCACGTTGTAAAGCAGCGGAAGCTCATGCGTGATGAAGATCAGAGATTTGATGAAACCTTTATCCATCAAGTTTTTCAGCATCTTGATCACCATTTTCTGTGAAGTGACATCGAGTGCCGAGGAAGGCTCATCAGCAATCAGCACTTGTGGAAAAAGGATCACAGAAACTGCAATCACCGCGCGCTGTTTCATGCCGCCCGAAAGTTCAACCGGGTATTTTTGCAGCACTTCCGCTGGAAGCCCCAGAGTATCACAGCATCCCGTGGCAAGTTCATAAACCTCTTTCTTGGTTTTGTATGGATCATGTGCTTGATAAACATCCTCAATAAAGTTGATGATCTTGCGGGTGGGGTTGAGCGCGTTCATCGCGGATTGGGGGATATAGGCGATCTCCGTCCCCAAGATCGATTTCCGAACGTCATCGGGTTTCATACTGGAAATATTGCGCCCGTCGATGATAATCTCACCGTTCGTATAATGCAGCGGCGCGAAGTAATAACCCATCATGCTGAGGGCCAGCGTCGACTTTCCGCAGCCGGATTCTCCCGCAATCCCGAGCGATTTCCCTTCTTCGACCTTTAGAGAAACGTGATCAACTGCATAAACATCTTCGTCATAACGGGTGATATATTTGGTTGATAAATCTTTTACCTCTAA
Source organism: Anaerolineales bacterium (assembly GCA_022865865.1). The sequence continues at coordinate 164 of JALHTN010000120.1, read as the reverse complement.
AATTACATTCGACATATCAATTACCTATTCTCTCAATGCCGGATTGAATACCTGGTCGAGACCTGTATTCATCAAGTTCAGCGAGAATGAAACCAGCGCTATGACTAAGAGCACCGGGAAGTACGCCCACCATTTTCCCATCAGATGCGCCGAGTAGATCATCG
>JALHTN010000119.1 GCA_022865865.1 Anaerolineales bacterium | reverse complement strand
TCATGCAGGTCCATACCGATCCGTTCCCGCTCTTCAAGGATAGCCAGTCGCCGCGACTGGCGACCCAAGCGTATGTTTTCAATCGATAAACCTGTCCAGGTACCGATCGAGAGCAGCAGATCCAGAACGCGTTCATCAAAATTTTGGGGTTCCTTAGCCGCCACACACATCACCCCCACCACACTGCCGCGGGTTGCCAGGGGAATACAAGCCACACAGCACAAACCTGACTCGATCACTTCATAGCGAAAATAGCCCACTTCTTTCTGAGGATCGATGCTGACCAGCGGTTTCCCACTTTCAGCAACCTGACCAATCGGCCCTTCGCCTAGCGAAAAACTATCCCGGGTCCAGAATGATTCGACGCTGTCACCCAGATGCATCGCCAGCTGGAATACTTGACCGCTCTCATCAGCCAGAAAAATCTCGCCAGCGTCGACATCCAGGTAGCCCAAAACACCTCTCAAGGCTTGATCGACGATTTTATCGATCTCCAGCGAGCTGGTTACCTCGGCGGCCATATTATTGATCAGCGCCAGATCCTGGTTGCGCTTTTTCAGCGATTGATCGCGCTCAAGGACATCTTGATAGAGCTGGGCGTTGCTGATCGCCACTGCTGCATAGGCGGCCAATATTTCGATTACCCGCTCATCTGCTTCGGTGAACTCAAAATGGTCTTCTTTATTTGTTAAATAGATCAGTCCAAGGAGGCGATCACCAGACATAATCGGCACACCCAGGAAGGGCTGCATTGGGGGATGGTTGGGAGGAAAACCCGAACTGCGGGGATCATGGCTGATCTCTGGAATGCGGATTGGATGCCGGGCATCCATCAAGGCCCCCAGCATACCCTTTCCTACTGGGTTGTCACCGATATGTTCGACTTGCTGTGGTGTCATTCCAACCGGGATAAACCGTTCTATATTTCCTTCTTCACCCAGCAATCCCAGAGCTGCATAACGAGCTCCTGCCTGTTCCCTCGCTAAGTTTACAATACGCTGCAGCACCTCGTCCAATGAAAGAACGCCCACCAGCTCCAGGCTAGCCTGGTGGAGGGTAGTTAGACGTTCTTCTAGCTGCTCGCGTGTTAGGATTACCATGAGAGTATTACTGAAATCTAATTTTACCCTAAATTCTCCGAAATAGGGATTTCTTTGGATTTGATAGTTTTTGCCAGAGAAAAACGAATAAAAATTGAATTCATGTGATCGGAGATTGCCAACAAATATGACACCCCAAGAGAACACTTCACGCATTCCGGGCTTCTATAGCCTGCCATTAAATGAGCGCAGGGCAGCGATCTTGCGCCACAGCCAATTATCTGAAAAGGAATTGGCTGACTTGACCGGTGAGGCTGGTTTAGATGCAGACCAGGCCAACCACATGATCGAGAATGTCATTGGGCTGCACTCCCTGCCGCTGGGTATAGCTCAAAATTTCGTGGTCAACGATCGCCAGGTCCTGGTTCCGATGGCCATCGAAGAACCTTCTGTGGTCGCGGGCGCTTCCTTCATGGCAAAACTGGTGCGCTCCGGTGGTGGATTTTCAGCAAAAACCAGCCCACCAGAAATGATCGGCCAGATGCAGATCCTGAATTTGGCTGATTTAGACGCCGCTCAAGATGCCCTTTTGGCAGAGACTCAGAATCTGCTGTCAGAGGCTGGAAAAGTTGATCCGGTATTGCAAGAATTGGGTGGTGGGCCACGAGACATTGAAGTACGGCAGTTCGCAGACTCACCGGTGGGACCATTCCTGGTCCTGCACCTGATCTATGATGTACGGGATGCGATGGGTGCCAATGCAGTAAACACCGCTGTTGAGCGGCTTACCCCCCTGGTAGAATCAATCACTGGTGGTCAGGTGCACCTGCGTATCCTTTCCAATCTGGCCGATCGCCGGCTAGCTCGCGCTGATTGCACGGTTCCCCTTTCAGAGCTGGCTTTTGGCAGCTACACTGGTGCCGAAGTCCGCCAGGGTGTGGTCGCAGCCTGGGCTTTCGCCGCAGCAGACCCTTACCGGGCAGCCACGCACAACAAGGGCATCATGAATGGTGTGGATGCAGTCGTGATCGCCACCGGTAACGACTGGCGAGCCATCGAAGCAGGAGCCCATGCATATGCAGCTCGAGACGGGAAGTACACCAGTCTAAGCACATGGGGGCAGGATGACCAGGGCAACCTGCTTGGCAGTCTGGAAATGCCCCTGGCGGTGGGTATCGTTGGTGGCGCGACCCGAGTCCACCCTGGAGCCCGGGCAGCCCTGAAACTGATGGGCGTCCAGACCGCCGCAGAATTGGCCGAGATCATCGTCTCGGTGGGTCTTGCCCAGAACTTGGCTGCCCTGCGTGCCCTGGCCACTGAAGGCATCCAACGCGGTCATATGTCACTGCACGCTCGCCAGGTAGCTATCGCGGCTGGCGCGCAGGGTGAGCAGATCAACCGCCTTGCTGAACAGCTCGTCGCTGAGAATACTGTGCGCATCGATCGCGCTGCAGAAATCATCAACCAGTGGACCCAGCCTGAGTAATTCAAGGAGTTAGTATTTTATGATGAGTGATCAGAGATTACTGAAACCACAACAACCGGTTGGGATCGTTGGATATGGAGCCTATGTCCCCCGCTACCGCCTCCCTGCACAAGAAGTCGCCCGGATATGGTCTGGAGGCAAAGGTGGTTTACCGGTGAAAGAAAAAGCGGTGGCTGGTATCGACGAAGATGTTGCCACCATGTCGATTGAAGCCGCCCGGAATGCCTTAGCCCGCGCGGGTATCGATCCCGATCAGCTGCGCGCCGTTTGGGTAGGTTCGGAATCCCACCCCTACGCGGTCAAGCCAACTTCGACTATTGTTGCAGAGGCGATTGGTGCTGTACCCAATGTCCAGGCAGCTGACTGGCAGTTCGCTTGCAAAGCTGGTACCGAGGCCATGGTGGCCGCCATCGGAATTGTGGGTTCTGGAATGGCATCTTATGCCATGGCGATCGGCATGGATATCGCCCAGGGAAAACCGGGTGACGCGCTTGAATACACTGCCGCTGCCGGTGGTGCCGCTTATATCCTGGGCAAGGCCGAAGAATCTTTGGCGGTGATTAATGCCACCTACTCCTATGTCACCGATACGCCTGATTTCTGGCGGCGCGCCTACCAGAAATATCCAGAACATGGACAGAGATTCACTGGAGAGCCAGCCTATTTTGCTCACATATCCGCAGCTGCCACCCAAATGATGGAGTCTATGGGGACCACTGCTGCCGACTATACCTATGCGGTCTTTCACCAGCCGAACACTAAATTCCCTCAACGTGCGGGCAAGATGCTGGGCTTTACCAGTGAGCAGATCGAACCCGGATTGCTGGCACCGATGATCGGCAACACTTACGCAGGCGCCGCTATCATTGGCCTATCAGCGGTCCTGGATATCGCTGAACCGGGCGATCACATACTGCTGGTATCATTCGGCTCCGGCGCTGGTTCAGATGCTTTTGACATCCAGGTTACCGACGCAATCACTGAGCGGCGCGACCGAGCACCCAAAACTGGGGATTACATTGCCCGGCGAACCGAGATCGATTACGCCACCTACACCCGCATGCGCAACAAGCTGGTGATGAAGTAGACCCACACAGAAGGAAAGAGGATTAATATGACTGATGTCGTAATTGCCGGAGTTGGTCAAACACCGGTTGGAGAGCACTGGGATACATCACTAAGGGAGTTAGCCCTGCAAGCCATCGAAGCTGCCATTCAAGATGCTGGTGGGATTCAACCCCAGGCTTTGTTTGTCAGCAACATGCTGGCTCCCACATTATCCGGCCAGGCACACTTAGGTGCTCTGATCGCCGATTTCGCCGGATTGACGGGTATTGAGGCGGTCACGGTTGAAGGTGCTGGCGCATCCGGCGGGCTGGCATTACGCCAGGCTTACATGATGGTGGCCGCCGGTGCCGCTGATGCGGTTCTCGTCACCGGTATAGAAAAGTTCACTGACCAGACAGGGAGTGGTGTAGAAGCCGCAATATCTACCGCTGTTGACAGTGATTATGAGGCTATTCAAGGGTTAACCCTCACTGCCCAAGCTGCCATGTTGATGCGCCGCTATCTTCACGAGTTCAACTTGAGCCAGGATAAATTTGCTGGATTTCCGGTCGTAGCCCATGCCAACGGGGTCAACAACCCTAATGCCATGTTTCGCAGGGCAATCAAGATTGAAGCATATTCCCGGGCTGGGATCGTCAATGACCCATTAAATATGTTTGACATCGCTCCTAATGCTGATGGTTCCGCAGCCCTAGTCCTCAGCCGGCGCGATCTCCTGCCACCCCCATTCACTCGCCCACTAGTGCGCATCTCTGGTTCGAGTTCTGTCAGCGATACTCTCGCACTGCATGACCGCACAGACCCACTCACCTTCCAAGCCGCCCGTCTATCAGCCGAACGCGCCTTGCGCCAGGCGGGAATCCTACCAGCAGATATTGACTTCTTTGAGCTGTTCGACGCTTTTTCAATCTACGCTGCCTTATCACTTGAAGCAGCGGGTTTCGCAGAACGTGGAGAAGGCTGGCAGCTGGCCCAGGATGGAGAGATAAACCT
>JALHTN010000118.1 GCA_022865865.1 Anaerolineales bacterium | reverse complement strand
GTCGGTACCAGTGACATCATGGTCGTCCATTCGATTGTTGATATCCTGGGTCTTAATCCAATCGCTACGACGATTTTTGATAATGTTGCTGCAGCCCTTAAAGGCTTGGTCGAGCATGGCCATGAGTTGCAAAAACCCAGCCCTGAGGATAAATATGTCGCCGTGACTATGCTGGGCAATACCACTCGAGCGGTGATGGCGCTCAAAGATCGTTTGGCAGAGGTGGGATTCGAGGCGGTGATCTTTCACTCGAACGGGGTTGGGGGACCGGCGATGGAAGAACTCGCGGAATCCGGGCAGTTTGTGGGCGTGATCGATTTCACTACCAACGAGACATTCGATCCGATGACAGGCGGTATCCACGATGGAGGTCCCGACAGGCTCAAGCGAGTTGGATTGCAGGGTTTACCCCAGGTGGTCGTACCGGGCTGCATCGATTTCTGCGTGTTCCACGCAGGAGCCATCCCCGATGATTTGCAGGGACGTCCTGTCTATGATCACAACCCGGAATATACATTGGTCCGCGCCACACAAGAGGAGATGGTCACCCTCGGACACCTGTTCGCTGAACGGCTAAATTTGGCCACTGGACCGCTGGTGATCGCAGTCCCCACTCAAGGGCTATCAATCCCCAATGTTCCCGATGGACCTTTCTGGAATCCTGAAGCCGATGCGGCCTTTTTAGCTGTGCTGCGGGATAAGATTAATCCTAAGACACCGATATTGACCTATGAGAAACACGTGAACGACCCCCAGTTTGGCGAGGAGGTCGCCGATCTATTTATCAATTTAATGAGCAAGGAGAGACCATCATGATCGCTGAAAATGGTAGAGATTATAAAGACCTTCCCCATCTAACGGAAGGTGACCAGGAGTTCCGCAGCAAATTCCTCTCCTGGGACATGGGTAATTTAACTTTTGTAGATGTTCAGGAATACCTCAGAATTAAGGATACCATTTTGGTACCGATGGCCAGCTTCGAACAGCATGGTCCCCATTTACCTATCTACACCGACACGATAACCTGTATCGAAATGGCACGGCGAGTGGCGGAAATGATCGCGGTGCTGCATACGCCTCCGATCTGGATGGGATATTCTCCCCAGCATATGTTTGATCCTGGAATGGGGCGCGGGACGATCACCGTCCGCAGCAGCGTGCTGCTTAATCTGGTTCATGATGTAGCCCGCAGTCTGATTCACCATGGATTCAACCGCATCATTTTCATCAACGGGCACGGTTCTAATGTTAAGGTGATCGATCCAGTTCTGCGCAAGCTGCGTTACGAGACAGGCGCCCTGATATCTTTTGTCAAGCCTTACATGGAGAACTATGTTGGCATCCTGGAAGGGTTGATGGAAAATCCCTGGGAGGAAACCCCTGGCTGGCACTCTAGTGAGCTGGAAACTTCGCAAGATTTAGCCTGGAATGAAGAATACGTGCGCATGGATCGAGCAAACTTCACCAAAGCACATATCCCTGATTTCTTGCCCAGGAGCTTCGAGAAAAAAGATGGCATGCCGGATGTGGAGTTCGAAGGCTATAAATATTTCACCTTCCCCATGGACCACCACGAATTTATCGAAACCGGGGTGATCGGCAATCCGCTGCGAGCCACCAAGGAAAAAGGTGAAGAGGCTTTCCGCCGCTTATCTGAACATGTTGCCCGTGGAGTGCTCGAGCTGCAAGAAGTACCGGTCACGGTGCATACTCGCGAATTCGTCGATCGAGTGCTCTAATCATATACCCACTGCATGGAGGCTGTCCAACAGCTCCCAAATTGTTAAAAGGAGGTCACCGATGAAGGTTGGCGTATTTAGCTTTGTATTTCAAGATTTGCTGCCCTTTGACCAGGCATTGGATTGGATTGCGGGGGTGGGAGCAGAAGCGGTGGAGATTGGCTCAGGGGGCTATGTCGCAGAATTAGGGGAGTCCTATTGCAAACCGCGAGAGCTGCTGGAGGATCCTAAAAAGCTACTGGAATGGAAACAGACCATCGATGATCATGGCTTGGAGATCAGTGCATTGAGTTGTCATGGTAATCCCCTGCACCCTGATCCCCAGGTTGCTGAACTGCACCAGGAAGAATTTCGCAGCACGGTGCTGGTGGCTGAAAAACTCGGTGTCAGGCGGGTGGTCACTTTCTCCGGCTGCCCGGGAGACAGTGAAAGGAGTAAATACCCCAATTGGGTGACCTGTCCTTGGCCGCCCGACTTCCTGCGCATCCTCGAATGGCAGTGGGGTGAGAAAGTGATCCCTTATTGGCAGGGAGAAGTCGAATTTTGCCGCGCACATGGTGTCGATATGATCGCCTTGGAGATGCATCCTGGATTCGTGGTCTACAATCCCGAGACGATGCTGCGCTTGCGATCTGCAGTTGGACCTGAGATCGGAGTTAATTTCGATCCCAGCCACCTTTTCTGGCAGGGCATCGATCCCATTCATGCTGTCCGAGAATTGGGAGATGCTATCTACCATGTGCATGCAAAGGACACGATCATTGACCCGATTAATACCCCGGTCAATGGGGTTCTGGACACCAAGCCTTATGCCGATGAAGCTAACAGGTCTTGGATATTCCGCACCGTCGGTTATGGTCACGATCTAAAATTCTGGAAAGACCTGGTCAGCAATCTCCGCCTGGTGGGATATGATTATGTCCTATCCATGGAGCATGAAGACAGTTTGATGTCGCTGCGGGAAGGTCTCGAGAAGGGTGTCGGCGCTTTACGGGAATTAGTATTGACCGATGAGCGTGGCAAACCATGGTTTGAAGCCTGATTATGCATGTTGATTTGAATTATGGTCGCCAGGGATTAAAAATAAACCTGCCAGAAACTGCAGATGTATTGAGGACTCATTTCCAGCCAGGAATACCGGATGAGGCAGGTGCCATACGTCAAGCCCTGCAAAAACCAATCGCTTCCCCTCCGCTGGCATCTCTGGTAAAACCTGGCGACCGGGTGATTGTGGTCCACACCGATATCACCCGGGCAACACCTAACGATCGCATATTGCCGGTCTTGTTGGATGAGCTCTTGGCGGCAGGCATTCATGCTCCTGATATCACCCTTTTGAACGGTTTAGGCACCCACCGGCGACAGACGGATGCTGAGCTGCGCATGATGCTGGGTGATCAGATCGTGGATCGCTATCGCTGCCTGCAGCATGATTGTAATGATGATAGCAACCTGGTTTCTCTGGGTGAGACCTACCTCGGCAACTCAGTCCGAATCAACCGGCATTATATTGAATCAGATGTGCGCATCATAACCGGTTTTATTGAACCCCACTTCTTTGCCGGTTTCAGTGGGGGTCCTAAAGCGATCCTGCCTTCTCTAGCTGGAAGAGAGAGCGTCTTTAGCAATCATGGGCTAGAGATGATCGCCCATCCGCAGGCAGCCTGGGGAGTCACCGAGGGCAATCCGCTCTGGGAAGAGATGCGCGAGGTCGCCGTGGGTACCAAACCCACTTTCTTACTCAATGTAGCTCTCAACACGCAGCAAGAGATCACGGCTGTTTTTGCTGGAGACATGCTTGCAGCACATACCCAAGGCTGTGTGTATGTCAAGCAAAATGCCATGGTAGCCGTGGATGCACCGTACGATATTGTGGTCACCACCAACAGCGGTTACCCACTCGATCAAAATCTGTACCAGTCGGTAAAGGGTATGAGCGCTGCCAGTCAAGTTGTGCGGGATGGGGGCGCGATTATTATTGCTACGGCTTGTGAGGATGGTCTCCCGGATCACGGGCTTTATGCGGAACTGCTGGCAGAAGCTGGTTCTCCACAAGGAATCCTGGAGATGATCTCGAAGCCTGGTTTCAGCGTCCAGGACCAGTGGCAGGTGCAGGTTCAGGCTCAAATTCAGCTGCACGCCGATGTTTATGTTTATAGTGATGGTCTAAGTGATGATCAGATTCGACAGGCGTTGTTTCTGCCGTGCCAGGATGTGGAAGCCACTTTGGAACGCCTGCAAGCCAGCCTTGGCTCTCAGGCTCGCATCTGTGTCATGCCGGAAGGTCCCCAACTGATCCCTTATTTGTCAGCTGGATAGTAAACCTGGGATTTTACCCGCCTTCCGCATTGGGAGTAAATTCCAGGAGCACATGCCAGTGATTATATTTACAACCTAAGGTAAGCCGATGGAAAGTAAAACCTATCGATTAAAAGAATTTATCAACCCTGCTGATGGGCGCAGTTTGATAGTTGATGCGAGTGCTGGACTCTCGTTAGGCCCCCTTCCAGGTTTAGAGCAGTTTGCACCGGCAGTTCAGCAGGTGTTGCCGCATGTGGATGGTCTGGTTACCAGCCCAGGGCAAATGAACAATATCACTGGTCGGACCCGCTCGGACGCTGCTTTGTTGGTCCGCGCTGATTGGACGAATGCACTGCGGGGGCCTGATTTCGTGCTTCCTCCAGAGAAGATCAGTCATATCCCCCTGCTATCTCCATTGGATGCCCTCGATCTGGGTGCCAGCGCCATGGTGGTATATTTTCTGCTGGGATTTGAAGAACAGATCGAAGCTGGCTGTCTGAGAAATACTGTGCAGCTGGCTCTTGAGGGTTCTAGGGTGGGTATGCCCTTGATCGTCGACGTGCAGGCCATCGGTCCACGGGTTGTACTGGTAAGCAAGGCCATTGAGCTGGGAGTATCGTACGCCTTGGAGGCAGGTGCAGATGGGGTAGCTGTCCCCTGGTCTGGTGAAGAGTCCTTCCAAACCATCCTGACCATGGCATCTGGAGCACCGATCTGGATCAAACCTTCCAAACTGCCTGAACTGGAAGATGACTTGGAGCAGGTATTACAGCTCGGCGGAAGCGGGTTATGGCTTGACCACCAGCTTTTTGCAGTCGAAGACGTCACAGAAATACTGGAGAGGATTAATGTGCAGCTCCATTCATTGCAGCCAGAAGGATAACTGGATGAGGTGCGAATGAAGACCGGCCTGCAGGCGCGTATGGATAGGTTGTTTAACCGTCACGGGGATGGACGGGCTGTATGTGTAGCAGCTGATCATGGCTATATGAGCGACGTCACTCCCAATGTGGTTAATTTACGGTCGGTGACCGAGGCTGTAATCGAGGCAGGTGTAGATGGAATCTTGCTCAGTCCCGGTCAGGCGATGCGTTTGGCTCCATACTTTCAAGGTCGGGACGGCCCTGCTCTGATCTTGAGAGCTGATTGGATGAATATGCCCCGCTTGGGTACCTCCAATGTAACCAATGCAGTCCCACAGCGCCTATTAACTCATCAGAAGGTGCTCACTGCCCGGCAGGCGCTTGATTTAGGTGCCGCAGCCATCACCATCTACTTATTCTTGGGTTATAACGACCGGGTTGAGACGACTGGCATCGAGGTATGTGCCCGTTTTGTCAGTGAGTGTCGCCAGGTTGGATTACCGTGCATCATCGAACCGCTGGCGTATGGAGGCCAGGTGACAGGGGCGAATATCGTAGAGATCCTTACTCTGGGAGCCCGCATGGCAGTTGAAATCGGTGCGGACGCGTTGAAGATTCCCTATACTGGAGATGTCGAATCCTTCCGAAATTTGGTTGCTTTAGCGGGAGTGCCGGTGCTTGTTTTGGGAGGGGCGCGCTCGGATCATGAGCGGGATGCTCTGGAGCTGTTTGCCGAAGGTTTGGAAGCAGGGGGCAGCGGCTGCTTGATGGGCCGTAATGTGACCAAGTCCCCCGACCCTCGGGGAATGGTCGCCCAGTTATCGGGTATCGCTCACCAAAATTGGACTGTCGATCGAGCCCTGCGAACTGAGACCTGGGATTATGTGTGCCTCAAAGCCCACCCAGCCCAGTGTACCGGTTGCCAGTTGTGCCTGGTTGCCTGCGTTGCCAGCCATGACAGTGGTGATTACAGCGCCCATCTTTCTCGATTGCGCATTGATCCAGGTAAAAAACATGGCCAGTTTAAAGTGATGTTCTGCACATTGTGCAAAAAATGCTTGCAGGTCTGTCCGACAGATGCATTGCGCTGGCATGCGGATTCCGGAGCGGTCGAACTGCTGGTAGATCGCTGCACGGCTTGTGATGAATGTGTCCAGATCTGTCCAACCCAGGTGATCGTTCACAGCGATGGAGGCATTCAACTTGGTTCAGGTGATATGCTCGACTGGTATCCGGTTGTTTGCGATATGTGTTCTGGCGAACCGGAGTGTGCCATAATCTGCCCAACCGGGGCGATCTTCACCGCAGAACGGAAGGAACTGGCCTGATGGAATTGCGAAAAAGATCCTATTGTGACCAGGTTTTGCGAGTCAATCTGTCTTCAGGTGAATTCGAAACTACACCTTTGCCTGGTGAGACTATGCCGCAGATATTGGGCGGTAAAGGATTGGGGGCCTGGATGTTTTACCACGAGCAATCTCCTGGTGTAGACCCATTATCTCCTGAGAATCACCTGTTCTTTCATAATGGACCATTGACTGGCACGACCGCACCCACCGCCGGGCGTTTTGGCTGTACTACACTCAGCCCAGCCACCAGGACTTATAGTGATACGTATTGTGGTGGTTATTGGGGGCAAACGCTCAAGTATGCTGGCTACGATGCCTTGGTTGTGACCGGTGCCGCCCAGGAACCAGTGGTGCTGGTCATCGATGATGACCAGCTTGAACTGCGGTCAGCAAAGCATCTTTGGGGGTTGAATATCTCCCAAGCCACTCAGCGCCTGCGAGATGAATTAGGTCAAGATTGGCAGGTGTTGACCATCGGTCCGCCGGGCGAAAAGCAGCGCAATCTGGCCGGTATCTTTAATGACTCGCGCGCCCTTGCCAGAGGCGGGGTTGGCGCGGTCATGGGCTCGAAAAATCTGAAGGCAATTCTGACGCGCGGCAGCGGATCAGTAAAAGTGCATGATCCGGACAGGTATCAACGTGCTCTGCAGCTCGCCTTTCGAGCGGTGCGCATGTCCAGCGAAACAACCCTTCTGAACCAGGAGGGTACTTTAAATATTCTTGAGATCGTCAATGTCATGGGTGCCTTGCCAACCCGCAACTTCCAGCAGGGGCAATTCGAGGCGGCAGATAACCTCTCGGGTGACTCGTTCAGGAAGCACAATTGGAATAAAGATTACGCTTGTTTTGGCTGCCCGATCGCGTGTGGAAAATTCACCCGACCGCTCGAGGATGGTCTCGTGATTGAAGGTCCTGAATACGAAACCACCTATGCCTTGGGTCCGAACTGCGCAATTGGAGATCGGGAAACGATCATCCGCTTGAACTGGTGGTGCGACGAGTACGGGATTGACACAATCAGTGCAGGTGGTGTGGTAGGTCTGGTGATGGAAATGTTCGAGCGCGGCCAGATCGCGGCTGATGATCTGGACGGTATTGAGCCGCGCTTTGGAGATGCGGGTGCTGCATTGGCGCTCGTGGAGAAAATGGCTAAAGTGGAGGGCTGCGGTGAATGGTTGGGTCAGGGAGTTGCCGCTATCGCTGAAAAATACCCCGGCGCACAGCCTTATGCCATGCATGTCAAGGGGTTGGAAATGCCCGCTTACCATCCCAATGCGGCCAAGGGGACTGCCTTGGCCTATGCAGTATCCGAGCGCGGGGCCTGCCACCTGCGTGGTGCACCACTCGGAGAGCTGTTCAGTGGGTCTGCTGATCCCTTATCTATCGAGGGCAAAGCACAGCTTTTCCGGGACCATCAGGCAGACAAAGCTGTTTGGGACAGTGCCTGCCTGTGTTATTTTCCAGGTTACGGGATGAAGCTCAAAGAGCTCTGGCAGCTGGTTGTCGCCGCGACAGGATTCGATTATCCAGCAGTAAAGGATTTTGAACTGGTTGGGGAACGCATATCTACCCTGGCACGGATGATCAACGTGCGCGAAGGCTTCAGCCGCGCGGCTGATACCCTCCCAATGCGCAACCTTGGGCAGCCGATGGTTGGTGGTCCGGCGGATGGACATGTGGTGGAATTGGCACCCATGCTTGACGAGTATTATGAGCTTATGGGTTGGGATGCACAGGGCATTCCGACGCCTCAAAGGTTGAAAGAGCTGCAGCTCACCAATGGGGATGATCATTCAATATGACCGTTGATCCGCTCATTTTTTACATCATGGTGGCTGTCATTGCCTTCATGATCGGCCTTGCCAAAGGTGGATTAGGCGGTACTTTGGGGGCTCTAGCCACACCGCTCCTGGCTCTGGTAATGCCCGCTGACCAGGTGATTGGCTTGATACTGCCCATCTTGATGCTGGCAGACATCTTTGCGGTCTCATTTCACTGGCGACGCTGGAATTCGAAACTAGTTCTGCTCTTGATACCGGGGGCTGTTGTTGGTGTCACCATCGGCACTTTTGTCATTACCAGTGCACCAACAGAAACCCTGCGCAAAACCTTGGGAGTTATTGTATTAGTTTTCGCCGTCTATAAAATCTTTGAGAGCCGCATCCAGGGTTTACTGCGCTACCAACCAAAAAACTGGCATGGTTTGGTAGCCGGAACCATTACCGGTTTCTCATCTGCTCTGGCCCATACCGGAGGCCC
>JALHTN010000010.1 GCA_022865865.1 Anaerolineales bacterium | reverse complement strand
TGGTGTTGTCGATGATGGTTTAAATCCAGATGATCAGGTGCTGGGTATCCCTGTGCTGGGAGGCAGTGAGGTATTACCCGAGCTTCACAGTCTCGGGATCAGACAGGCTGTCAACGCTGTTGGAGGAATTGGTGATATTAAAAGCCGCATCAAAGTCTTTCATCTGATTGCAGAAAATGGATTTATTTGCCCCACAGTAGTTCATTCCTCGGCGGTAGTTGAAACGAGCGCTGAAATATCTCAGGGGGTTCAAGTTTTCTCTCAAGCATATGTTGGCAGTGAAGCTAGCCTTGGTTTTGGAGTAATAATCAATACCGGAGCAGTAGTATCACACGATTGCACCCTGGATGATTTCGTCAACATATCTCCTGGAGCTTTATTAGCTGGCGGTGTGAAAATCGGTCAAGGAACGCTCATAGGTATGGGGGTAACGATTAATCTCGGGGTTTCGGTTGGGGAAAAAGTGCGCATCGGAAACGGTGCCACGATAAAATCCCATGTTCCTGATGGTAGTTTGGTTAAAGCAGGGATGATTTGGCCCGATTAAGTACTGACAACCGTTTTTACCATTCATTTTTCATTTGGAGAAATTAGTGAAATCCAAACAGCATATTCCAATGTCTTCTCCTGATATAACAGACGCTGAAAGAGAAGCAGTGGCAGAAGTATTAAATACTTCGAGCTTGAGTATGGGAACTCGAATCGAAGGATTTGAAAGAGCATTTACGGCATATACCAGCAGTAAACATGCTATCGGGGTCAATTCAGGAACTGCTGGATTACATCTTTGCGTGCGAGCCGCTGAAATCAATCCAAACGATCTGGTAATCACAACGCCATTCTCATTCGTCGCCTCAAGCAATGTAATCCTCTTTGAGCGTGCAATTCCTATTTTTGTGGATGTCGAACCTGGAACCGGGAATATTGACCCTGCACTGGTTGCTGAAGCAGCTAAAGATTTATCTTCAGGAGGCTCTACCGGAAGAAGATGGCTTCCAAGATCACTACCAGGTGAACCCAAGCAGCTCAAAGCGATCTTACCTGTGGATGTTTTTGGCCAACCAGCAGATTTTGATGCTTTATATACAATTGCTGCGGATTATGAATTGAAAATTATCGAGGATTCTTGTGAAGCATTGGGTGCTGAATACAAAGGGCGGAAAGCTGGTACGTTTGGAGATTATGGTGTTTTTGCCTTCTATCCAAACAAGCAAATGACTACTGGTGAAGGCGCGGTTATCGTAACCGATGACGAAGAAGCAGCAGACCTGATGCGTTCATTGAGAAATCAGGGGCGCGCGCCAGGTGATACATGGCTGCAGCACACACATTTGGGTTATAACTACCGGTTAGATGAAATGAGCGCCGCTCTTGGCGAGGTTCAAACCACCCGATTAGATAGTATGATCGATAAGAGAGCTTCAGTAGCTGCGTGGTATGGTAACAAATTAAAAGAAATTCCCGGCACTGAGGTACCTGCTATCGCCCCATACACGACCCGCATGAGTTGGTTTGTTTATGTCATTCGGTTCTCTCAAGGCATCGATCGAGACAAAGTAGCTGCTGAACTTGGGCAGCGGGGTGTTCCTGCGCGACCATACTTTGTCCCGATCCACTTACAACCCTATATGGTATCCCGTTTCGGTTACAAAAATGGGGATTTCCCAATAACAGAAGACCTCGGTCTACGCAGTTTGGCTCTCCCATTTTCTAGCGTAATGACTGAAGAACAGGTGGATTATGTCTGCCAATCTCTCGAGGATGTAATTAGGAAATTGTAAGAATGCCTATTATCCTCGAATTTTCTTACAAGAATGAGTAGAATATCCACTGTAATGTACTGATAAATTTCTTTGCTGGAGAAATAATATGAATGTGACCATGTGGCGAAAAGCCCTCCAAGTGATTCCGAGGATTACCCATGAAGAATGGGAATCATTGGATGTGATTTCTAAATGGTTGATATCCACTCGTGCAGCAGTACTCATCATGACTTTTCTCTCAGCTGCCATCGCTGGTATTCTGGCAATTCAGGATGGCTCATTTAACTTCGGGAGATGGATTCTATTAACCATCGGACTCGTCATGGCTCACGGCACCAACAATTTACTGAATGATTATACGGATTATAAAAGGGGGGTAGACCAGGATAATTATTATCGCTCCCAATATGGCCCCCAAACCTTGGTACATGGGCTGTTTACCACCCGTCAGCTGTTAACTTATGCAGCTGTCACCGGCATGATCGCATTATCTGCGGGTCTCGCCCTGATTTTCATCCAGGGTGGGTTAACTTGGATCTTGTTAGCGCTTGGGGCATTCTTTGTGTTCTTCTATACCTGGCCTCTAAAATATATTGGTTTGGGTGAGATCGCAGTGCTCATCGTTTGGGGACCTTTAATGATCGGGGGTGGTTATTACGTGATTACCGGAATTTGGGAATGGAACGTGATTCTCGCCAGTTTACCCTATGCTTTAGGTGTAACCGGCGTAATCTTCGGAAAACACATCGATAAATATGATATGGACAAGGAAAAAAGAATCCATACCTTGCCAGTGATTCTGGGTGAGAGACCATCTCGTTATATCGCTCTTGGTATGATATTCCTGCAGTACCTTATGGTGGTCTACCTTGTGATAACGGGTTTCTTTACTCCACTAATGCTGATCGTGTTCTTTTCCATTCCTGTACTATTACAGATTATCGCAATATTTCGGAATCCGAAACCTGAAGAAAAGCCAGCGGACTATCCAGATGTCTGGCCAAATTACTTCGTGGCAGCTGCTTTTGTGCATAATCGTCGTTTTGGTTTGTTTTTCTTGCTTGGATTAATTCTGAATACTTTGGCGGTATATGTTATGGGGAATTTCTTCTAGATAAATTTTTCATTACAATTCACATTTTTATTAAAGGGGCTGTCCCAAAAGTTTGAGGCAGCCCCTATTGATTTCTTGGTAAAACCTATAATTAGAATTTAGATATTCCCATCTGCAGGTATTTGATTTGCGGCTTTGAAGCCAGCTTATCGATGAATTTTGGAATTCCTATTTATCAGGAGGGAAGATCACATCTTCCTTGCCAGACAACCTATTTTGTATCCTATCAACAACAATATTAAGGTGACGGGGGTTATGAACGAAATCCAAAGGTGTCTCACGTCCTAATTCCCCAGTGTGGATTGTG